>JBKKDW010000228.1:0-6182 GCA_046708025.1 Candidatus Limnocylindrales bacterium | reverse complement strand
AAAAGCCCTTGCATTATCCGGCCCGAATGCGTAACACTTGCAGCATGAACCGCCACTCCTTCTCGGAAGAGTCCAAGAAGAAGCTCTGGCGGCCCTGCCGGGAGGCACGGGCCCTGGAGCGCTGACCGGCCGTAATCGACGGATCGGGGCCTCCAGGGAACGGAGGCTCCAGGGGCCGCGGCACCACGACGGTGACCGCGGTTTTTCGTTGCCCTGGGATCTTCCGCACCGGCGGCCCTCCAGACAAGTGCGAGGGACCTCGAATGACGACCACGATCATCCTCGGCGACGGCGCCCTGGGTCGCGCCGTCGAAGCGGCGCTCACGGCTCGAGCCGGCGATCCTGGGCCAGTCGCGGCTGCCCAGGTCCACCTGGTCGGCCGGCCGCGGTCCGGTCGCCATGCGTTGGGTGTCCTCGCTGGCGGCGACCTGATCGTCGAAGCCTCCCGGCCTGATGCGGTCGTCGCCAACCTCGCGGCCGGACTGGAGGCCGGCGCCCGTCGGGCCGTCGTGGCCACGACTGGCTGGGACGTCGACCGGCCGCAGGTTGAGTCCCTCTTGCGGGAGTACGGCGCGGCCGCGGTCGCGGCATCGAGCTTCAGCCTCGGGGTCGTGCTCTTCGGGCGGCTGGTGGACGCCGCGGTCGAGCTGTTCGGTCGCCTCGACGGTTTCGACCCCTACCTTCTCGAGTGGCATCGCCGGGCCAAGCACGATCGGCCGTCGGGCACGGCGATCGACCTCACCCGCCGGATCGTGGCCGGCCATCCGCGCCTGGGCGATCCCGCCGACCTGGAGGTCGTCTCGCTGCGCGCCGGTTCGTCGCCGGGCATGCACCTCGTGGGCTTCGATGCCGCCGGCGAAACCGTCGAGCTGCGCCTGACCGCTCGCGACCGATCGGCCTATGCCGCCGGGATCCTGGCCGCCGCCGATTGGCTGGCGCGGGCGCCGCGTGAGCCCGGCCTTCACACCTTCGATCGAATCGTCGACGAGCTCATCGCTCGCGACCCCATTGCTGCCTGAAAGGAGCCTCACGTGACCGCCACCCGACCAACCCTGCGCGGCGCGTTCACTGCGCTCGTCACCCCGTTCACGACCGACGGCTCGCTCGATGAGGCCGCCTTCCGGCGGCTCGTCCGCTGGCAGATCCTGGCCGGCATCGATGGGCTCGTTCCCTGCGGGACAACCGGCGAGGCGCCGACGCTCAGCACCGAGGAGCGCGAGCGGCTGATCGCCATCACCGTCGAGGTCGCCACCGAGCGCGCCTCGCGCGACCGGATCCCGGTCGTCGCCGGCACCGGCACCAACGACACCGCCGCGACGATCCGGGCCACCCGACGCGCCGCCGAACTGGGCGCCGACGCGGCCCTGGTCGTGGCGCCGTACTACAACCGGCCGGACGGCCGGATGCTGGAGGCCCACTTCCGGGCCATCGCCGACGAGGGCGACCTGCCGATCGTGGTCTACAACGTGCCCTCGCGAACCGGCGCCAACGTGGATGCCGACACGTTCCTGCGCCTGGCTGAGCATCCGCGCGTGGTCGCCGTCAAGGAAGCCAGCGGCAACCTCGACCAGATCGCCCGGATCTGCCGCGACCGACCGCGCGACGTGGCCGTCCTCGCCGGCGACGACGCATGGACTTTGGCGGTCCTGGCGATGGGCGGCGACGGGGTCGTGTCGGTCGCCTCCAATGAGATCCCCGGCGAGCTCGTTGCGCTGTGCGCGGCCGCCCGAGCCGGCGACTGGGATGCCGCCCGGCGCACCCACGAGCGCTGGCTGCCACTCTTCCAGGGGAACTTCAAGGGCGGCCCCAATCCGGTCCCGGCCAAGGCTGCCCTCGTGCTGATGGGTTTGCTGGAGAGCGACGCCGTTCGTGCCCCGCTGCTGCCGATCGATGCCGATGGTCGGGCCGCCATGGCCGTCACCCTCCGAGGGCTCGGCCTGCTGGAGACGGGCGGTGGTCGGATCGCAATGCAGGCCGCGTCGCGCGAGGCGGTGGCGTGACGGTCGCGCTTGAGCCGGCGAGCAACCTCGAGATCGACCCGCACACCTTCCTCGACGACCTCGAGGCCGGTCGGCTTCGGGCGGCTGAGCCGGATCCCGGCAGCGCCATCGGCTGGCGGGTCCGACCCGAGGTCAAGGCAGCGATCCTGGCCTGCTTCGCCGACCGCACGACCGCGGACTGGGTGGTGGGCCCGCTGACCTTTCGCGATCGCGTCGCCGTGCCGCCCCGGACCGATCTCGCCGGTGGCCCGTGGCGGATCGTGCCCGGTGGGTCCGCGGTTCGCCGCGGGGCGCACCTTGGCTCTGGCGTCGTGGTGATGCCGCCCTCGTACATCAACATCGGCGCGTGGGTCGGGGAGGACTCGATGGTCGACTCGCACGTGCTTGTCGGCTCCTGCGCCCAGGTGGGTGCTCGAGTCCATCTGGCGGCCGGGGTGACCATCGGCGGCGTGCTGGAACCGCCCTCTGCCCGCCCGGTGATCGTGGAGGACGACGCGTTCGTCGGCGCCGGTTGCGCCCTGCTCGAAGGTGTCCTGGTCCAGGCCGGCGCGGTGATCGGTGCCGGGGTGAGCCTGACCGGGACATCCCGCCTGTATGACCTCGTCCGTGAACGGGTGCTGCATGGAACGGCGGATGCACCGCTGGTGGTGCCAGCCGGGACCGTGGTCGTCCCCGGGGCGCGGGCGTTGGCCGGCCGGTTTGCCACCGAGCATGGGCTCTCGGCGACCGTCGCCATCCTGGTCAAGGATCGCGATGCGGGTACCTCGGCGCGGGTCGCCCTGGAGCAAGCCCTCCGGTGAGGCCCGGGCGGCCGTGATCAACCGGATGCGCTAGGCTGGGGCGGTACGCGGGCGAAGCCCGCCAGCACAGCGTCCCACGCGTCCCACGCACGAAAGCGACGAATGCCCAAGCCGCCGAGGCCCCTCGCCGCCCCGACGTTCGCCCTGGCGTTGGTCCTCGTGGTCGCGCCGCTGATCGTTGGTTCTCCCGCTCCGGCCGCGGCCGCAGTCCTCGGCGCGTACGCCTCGACAAGTCGTGAGCCGGTTGCGCCCGGCGTGCACCACGACCAGGGCCGGCTGGTGACCAGCGCCGGCAGCCAGGCGGTCAACATCGTCGAGGTCGACCTGGCCAACCCGGCCATCTCGTTCGAATCGTCGCTCTCCAATGGGCGCGTGACGGGGCTCGAGCGGACGAGCAGCCAGGCCGTGAATCACTCGGTCGAAGGCCACCGCGTGGTCGCCGCGATCAACGGCGACGTCTGGGCAGGTTTCTCGAACGACATGGAGCACGCCCCCAACGGCCTGCACGTGGAGGCGGGCGAGCTGGTGACCGTTGGACCAGCCGCACGACCGACCTTCGGGGTCGGGGCGGACGGTCGTCCGCTGCTCGGCTCGCCGCTTGTCAACGTGACCCTGGGGACGAGCCTCGGTGCCCAATTCGTGATCAACCGGGTCAACCAGCTGCGCCGGCCCGGCGAGATCGTCCTCTATACCCCCCGATTCGCCAGCCGGACGAGCGCCGCCGCGTCAGGGCTCGACGTCGTCATCGGCGGGGTCGCCCTGCCCCTCCGAGCGGCGGGGACGTGGACCGGCTTCGTCGCGGCGGTCAGGCCGGCCGATGGCGGCTGGCCGATCGACCCCGGGACAATGGTGCTCACGGCGGCCAGCACCTCGCCGCTCGGCCTCCTGCTCCCCGGTGAGCCGGTCACGCTCACCTCGGCCGTCACCGCCGGCTGGGAGTCGGTCCAGCATGCCGTCGGTGGGCGGGAATGGATCCTCCGGGATGGGGCCGCCAGCATCTCGCCGCGCCCGGCCAGCGCCGACGAGATCCATCCGCGCAGCGCGGTCGGCCTGACCGCGGACGGCCGCCTGATCCTGGCCACGGTGGACGGCCGGCGACCGGGTTGGAGCGACGGCCTGCGCCTGCCCGAGCTGGCCGAGATGATGCTATCGCGCGGCGCGGTCAACGCCATCAACCTCGATGGTGGTGGCTCAACGACGTTAGCGGTCCGGCGGGCGGGGACGAGCGGCGCGGTCCTCGTCAACCGACCCTCGGACGGCTCGGAACGGGCGGTCACCAACAGCATCCAGGTCATCAGCAACGCCCCGACCGGGCCGCTCGCCCTGCTCAACGTGCTGCCCGGATCGCGGACCGTGTACCGGAACGGGTCGCTGGACTTCCGGGTGACCGGCATGGACGCCGCCTACAACCCGGTCCCGCTCGAGGCACTTGGCCTGGGCTGGTCGGTGACGGCACCGATCGGAACGATCGACCCGACCGGTCACTTCGTGGCCACCGCGCCCGGGACCGGCCAGGTCGTCGCGACCGCCAACGGGATCACCGGTTCGGCGACGATCACGGTCCTCGACGACTCGACCGCACCGCTGACGACGCCGCCGCGGGTCACCCTGCCAGTCGACCGCACGATCGGCTCGGGCGTACCGGTGACGATCGCCTGGGATGCGGCGGAGGAGGTCCAGTCGGGCGTGGCCTCGTACGAGCTCCAGCGCAGCGTCGACGGCCAGGCCTGGGCAACGATGCCGAAAGCGTCGGCCGCCGCGCGGAGCACGATCCTCACCATGCCGCGCAACCGGACCTACCAGTTCCAGGTCCGCGCCGTCGACCTTGCCGGCAACGTGGGGGCATGGGCGCCGGCGGGCGCCTTCCGGCTTGCCGTGGCCCAGGAAACGACCCGCGCCCTGACCTTCGTCAAGGGCACCTGGAGCCGGACCATCTCGCCGTCCTACGACGGCGGCGGAGCACGCTCCACGCGGACCGTCGGCGGCATCGCGCGCTTCACGTTTACCGGCAGCTCGTTCGCGTGGGTGGCCGCCAGGAGCCCGGTCCGCGGCGCTGCGCGGGTCTACGTCGATGGGGTCCTCGCCGGCAGCGTTGACACCTATCGCGCGACTTCGGCCGCGCGGCTGATGGTCTTCAGCCGGACCTGGTCGACCTCGGCGCGCCGAACGATCGAGATCCGGGCAGCGGGCACGCCGGGGCACCCAAGGGTCGACCTGGACGCCTTCGTGGTGCTCACGCCGGTCGACCCGATCGCGCCACCGCCACCGGCGCCTACGCCCACGCCGACGCCGCCACCGGGCGCGACGCCCACGCCCTCACCTACTCCCGCGCCTCTCCCCGCCCCGGGGGCGGTCCTGGTTGGTGCCGGTGACATCGCGTCATGCGCGCTCACCGCCGATACGGCCACGGCCAACCTGGTAAGCGGCATCGCGGGCTCCGTGTTCACGGCTGGTGACAACGCCTACGAGAGCGGCAGCGCCGCCGAATACCGGGACTGCTACGGCCCAACCTGGGGAGCCTTCCTCGATCGAACCTATCCGGTTCCAGGCAACCACGAGTACGAGACGCCTGGCGCAGCCGACTACTTCAACTACTTCGGGGCGAGGGCGGGCCCGGCCGGCACCGGCTGGTACGCCTACGACCTGGGCGGCTGGCGTATCTACGCCCTGAACTCCAACTGCCTGGTGGTCGGCTGCGCCGTCGGCTCGGCGCAGGAGCAATGGCTGCGCGCCGACCTCGCTGCATCGCCGCGGGCCTGCGTCCTCGCGTACTGGCACCACCCTCGATTCAGCTCCGGGCAGCATGGCAACAACTCGGAGGTGGTGCCGCTGTGGAACGCGCTGTACGAGGCCGGCGCAGACGTGATCGTCAACGGCCACGATCACAATTACGAGCGATTCGCGGCCCAGACGCCGACCGGAGCGGCCAACGCAGTGACCGGCATCCGCCAGTTCGTGGTCGGGACCGGCGGCACTTCACTGCGCAGCTTCGCGACGATCCGGGCCAACAGCCAGGTCCGTGACAGCACCACCCACGGGGTCATCAAACTGACCCTCGGATCGACCGGCTATGCGTGGCAGTTCGTGCCGGCGGCCAACGGCACGTTCACCGACGCCGGTAACGGGACCTGCCATTGACGGGTCCTCGCGGTATCATCCGCGCGTCCGCCCGTAGCTCAGTGGATCAGAGCGACTGACTTCGGATTATCGGAGCCCCATCGTTGTAGGGTCCCGAGTGCGGAGCCTCCGCGGGTCGTCCAGTTATCCGCTGTCTCGGGAGGCGTCACGCTCGCGTTAGACGACCGAGCATTTCGGGATCGACCACAATCTCATGCTCGCCGCGGCCCCCGTCGCCCTTGAGGGCGTCCACGTCCGCCAGGAT
>JBKKDW010000227.1:0-3198 GCA_046708025.1 Candidatus Limnocylindrales bacterium | reverse complement strand
GGACTCGTGTGATGCGAGTCGGCCGGGCTGCCGAACGGAGCCTCCATCGATGTCGTCCTGGGACGGAACCCGCTGGCTCGATCAGCACGAGCAGCGCCCAGTCGAAACACCGACACGACACCGCTGGACAGACCGCCTGGCGACGCTCGTCATCGTGGCCGGGATGGCGCTCGCTGTTGTGCCCATCGAGACGACATCCGCCTCCAGCCGGCAGATCAGCCTCTCGCCGTCAAGCGGTCCCCCTGGAACGAGAGTCACGGTCAGCGGCAGCTCATTCCGACCAATGAGGCGCGTTCAGCTGACGTGGGACGGCGCGTTCGCCTGGATGCCGACGGCCTCGGTCAATCGCGACGGACGCTTCAGTGTTAGTTTCATCGTGCGGGCTACCGCCGCGGCGGGCTCACACAGGATCGCTGTTCGCACCGTTCTTCGATCGGCTGTGAAGGTGGTCACGAGGAGCAGTCAACTCGGCCCTGCCCTCGCGGCCGGAGTGTTCAGGGTTCGGAGCGCGCCGGTAGCGACGCCGACGGCAGGTCCGGGCGACGGCTTCGTCTACCGGGTTGGCACGAAGCTCATGCTTGACGGCCAGCCCTTTCGATTCACCGGCTTCAACATCTACCATGCCAACTCGCGAAATAACTGCGCCGCAACGATGGGCACAGGCCCTGCCCTCGGTACGGCACTGACGAGCATCGGCTCCGGCGCGGAAGTGTTCCGATCGTGGTTCTTCCAGCGCCTCGCGACGGCGAACGGCGTCCGCGATTGGGCTGCGTTCGATCACACCCTCGCCGTAGCTCGCGCGCGCGGCGTCAAGGTCATCGTGACGCTCGCCAACCAGTGGGGCAGCTGCGAGATAACGGGAGTCCCTGTGTACAAGGCCGTGGACTGGTACCGGGACGGCTACCGGATGACGATCGACCCGGAGTCAACCGTTACATATCGTGAATGGGTCCGCGAGGTCGTGACCCGCTATCGGAACGATGCGACTGTCGCGATGTGGCAGATGATCAACGAGGCCGAGGTTATGGACGCCGACAGGACAGCGTGCGGCTCGGCCTCGCTCCTGCGCGACTTTGCCGCTGACATCGGCGGGCTCATCAAGTCGATTGACTCCAAACACCTGGTCAGTCTCGGGACGATGGGCGGTGGGCAGTGCGGCGCAGTGTGGGAGGAATACGCGATGGTCCACGGGATCCCAGAGATCGATGTCTGCGAGTATCACGACTACGCACCGGACGCCATGCCGGGCGACCAGTGGAACGGTTTGCAGAAGCGAATTGATCAATGCCGCACATTGGGAAAGCCGATCTTCGTCGGCGAGGTGGGAGTGAGGCCCTCCGATGTGGGCGGGACGCTCGCCGACCGGGCCCGGGTTATCGACGCCAAGATGACCGCCCAGTTCAGCGCAGGAGTGGCGGGTATCCTCGTCTGGGCCTGGTTCAACGAGGGCTCCACGACCGACAACTACGACATCGGCCCGGCTGATCCGATTATCGACCTGCTGCAGTCCTACTGAACTTCGGTCCCATCGACCAGTCGATACAGGGACCAGGTGTCATCGCCGAGGTCGATCGGTTCGAACTGTCGCTCGAGCTTGACGAAGCCGTTCATCAGAGCAAGGCTTGGATAGACCCGATTGATCGCGTCAAGTACTCCGTTGTCGTTGACGTCCGG
Source organism: Candidatus Limnocylindrales bacterium (assembly GCA_046708025.1). Lineage (GTDB taxonomy): Bacteria > Chloroflexota > Limnocylindria > Limnocylindrales > CSP1-4 > SPCO01. The sequence continues at coordinate 1,524 of JBKKDW010000227.1, read as the reverse complement.
CGCGAGCAGGTAACGAATGTCAAAGGCGGCCGGGTCCGTAAGGACAGCCTGGAAGTCTGTGTCGGACGTTATGACAAACTGCTCGGGACGGGTCGACTGCCCCACGATCGCGTACCCCTTGAAGACGTCCAGAAGCACGCTTCCCCTGGGAAGAGCCTGCCGATCGAGGTAGTCGGCCACGGCCGCCTGGGTCGCCAACGTACTCAATCCGCCGTTCTGGCCGGGGGCCCGGGCGTCGAGGCTCAGCAAGGGCGCGATGTCCCGCGCTTCCTCGGAAGCGATCCTGGGATTCATCATGCCGAGCGCCGCGACCGGTAGTGCCACGAGGGCAGCTCCGACTGCCAGTCCGGCCGCTGCGTGCCTCAGTAGCGTCATGCCCCGTGCTGTGTCACGCGCCGGGGTGGCCCGAGGTACCTGTGGCGTGGTGCGGCTGTGGCGGCTTGCAACCAGCGCCAGGCATAGGTGCGCCATGGGTATGACAAGAATGAAGTACCGGACCCATGGTGCAAGAGTGTCGGTGAGGTATGCGAAGACCATGAAACCCAGCGGGGGTGCCAGGACACCGAGAACGGCGAGGATCCTCCAATCACGACGCCATATAGCCAGCCCCATCGCGCTTGCGACTGCGAGGGACACCGCGACATCCAGGGCGAGAAGCCGGTAGAACGCAAGCTCCATCTTTTCGGCCAGCGGCGTACCAAATTCGTGAAGGCCCTCGGCGGCCAACAGGCGGACCTGCGAGGTGTTCCCGTAGATCGAGGCGAACTGCGCGAACGGGGTCCCGACGATCATCCAGCTCGCGATGGCCCAACCGACGAAGGCGAAGACGAATGGCGCGAGCAGGATGGCGGCGTCGGCCGCAGCAGCGGTCGCCCGCTGGCGCCATAAGCCCCTGGTCCGAAGCATGACGATGCTGGCAACGACCGCCCCAGCTCCCGCCGCAGAGACGGCAGCATCCGAACGCGTCAAGTACGCGCCGGCTAGTGCAAGTCCAGCGATCACTAGGGCCGCGACCGTCGGCGCATGGATCCACCGTGCGAGCAGCCTGACAACCACGATCAGGAAGAAAAGCGTCGGTGCCTCTGAGGTCCCGATCACCCCGTAGTACAGGACCATCGGATGGAGCCCAAACGTGACGACGAGGGCCCGGCGCGCGAATCTGGGGACGTCGAGATCCGCGGCGGTCCGGTTCACCTGGTGGACGGCTGCGGCCATGAAGACTGACGACATGATCACGGCGGCGTAACCCGTCTCGACCATCGGCGGCCACAGGAGCTTGAGCGGCAGGAACGGCAGCTCAAAGAGGGTCGGCAGCGGCGGCCATACGAAGCCGATAGCGGCGAGATGGGGGTCTCGACTGAATAGCACGTATGAGGCGCTGGCGACGCGACTGTAGGCGTCACCGTGGATCGCTCCCAGCACGAGGTTGATGTACGAGCCGATCGCGAGATAGACGATCAGCCACGCGCCGAACACCCCGATTCGACGGGGATCGACGGTCATGGCCAACCGCGGCCAGGGAAG
>JBKKDW010000226.1:0-7165 GCA_046708025.1 Candidatus Limnocylindrales bacterium | reverse complement strand
GTCCCGGACGACGCGGCCGCCCCGGACGAAGCGGCCGCCCCGGACGACCCGCTCGAAGCGGAAACCATGGGTACATCCGAAGCCGAGGCCGTGGACCACGACGACTTCCTGGGTGAACTCGCTCGGGCGATGCATACCGCCGCCGAGTCGCAGTACGAGCGGCTCAACGCCGAGCTCGAACGCCGCCGATCTGAACAGGTCGATGCCATCGCGGCACGAGCCAGCACCGAAGTCGACGAGCTGAAGGCTGGATCGGAAGCCGACATCAGCGCGATCGACGCCTGGGCGAAGGGCGAGACCGAGAAGATCAAGCTCGAGCGTCTGCGCCGGATCGATACCCGACGCGAACAACTTGCCAATGAGCTCCAGCGCCACGACACGATCCGCGAGCGTGGGGTCTTCGCGGTCGAAGTCGCGGTCGACGCCCACCGGGCCGAACTCGAGGAATTCTTCAGCCGGATGGAGCACGAGTCGGATCCCGCTCGGATCGCCACGGTGGCCTCGACGCTGCCACCGTTTCCGGTGCTCGCCGAGGTGGCCGAGCATGGCCGGCGCGGAGCCGCCGCCGAGTTCGCGCTCCTGGATGAGGCCGCAGAACCCGAAGTCAGCTCGTCTCGCCTGATGGCGGTCATGGACCCCGGCGCAGGGACCGACACCGCCGAGGTAGCCCGGCCATGGGAATCCGAGCCGCATGCGGTGGGCGTGGTGTTCCAGGGGCTGGGAGCGAGCGGGCCCGAGCCGTCCGCGCGCACTCAGGCGACGCTGCTCCGATCAATCCCGTCGAAGCGGCCGATGGCCGGGCAGGACGACCCCGGCTCAGTCGAGGACGAAGCGCGGCGCTGACCGCAGCACCGCGCGGTTCGGCGAGGGACTGCCCTCAGTCGTGGTCGCCCTTGCCACCGTTGCCGTGGGCCCGGATCTGGCCGCGGATCTCGCCGCCAGGGTAGGTCGCGTTGTGGACGTTGGCATAGATGACACCGTGGCACAGGGCCCGGAGCACCTCGCCAAGTTCGCCGGCTGCGATCCCCTGGGCCGGAACCGGGGTGATGTCGGCCGCCACGATCGTGCCGTTGACGGGGACGCCCGCAGCCGGGCAGGCCGGCTTGCCGCCGCCACCGCACAGGAATGCGACAACGCCGCCGTTGACGCCGTGCTGCCCGAGGTGGAGATGGGCCGCCCCAGCGCTGCCGCCCTCCAGGCCGGAGTAGGTCAGGGTGTAGGCGAGCTGCGTACCGGCCGCGTTGACGCTTAACCTGAGGCTGCCCGTCCCCGTGGTCGAGATCGCGGGCACCTCCTGGTAACCGCCCAGGCCGGCCTTGAACGAGTTGCGGTTGGAGTCTCCGTGGGCCAGCGCCACTCCGACGACGCCGAGCGCAAGCGCCGCGGCCGTCGTCAACGCGATGAATTGCCTCATCCTTCAATCTCCTCTATTCATGCAGGCTCCCCGGATCGGTGTCGACCTTGTGGTACTCGACTTCGCGCGACTTGTCGAGTTCAACGGTGCCACCACGCACCAGGTGATTACTCGGTACGGGCAATGATCGGCACAGGCGCCCTTGTCCCCCGGCCGGCCGGCCGGGTCGTGGCCGGGCGCATGGAACGCCCGGTGCGCGCGGCCAGATAGAGCATCATGATCTGGCGGATGTCCGCCTCGTTCAGCCGATCGTCCCCACGCAGCGCGTACTCCACGCGGGCGGCGGGGTTCTCGCCAGCGGTCGCTCGCGGCCCAAAATCACCGGGAGTCTGGTCGACCGGGTCGATGCCACGCGCGAGCAGCATGGCGGTACGCAGCGACGGCACGCGGTCGCCGCGAACGAGCCGCGAGATCGACGAGTGATCAACGCCGGACTTCTGCGCCAGCTGGCGCTGCGACATCTTCCTGGTCTTGAGCTGGCCGCGCAGCCATTCCTGGAAACCTTCGGCGCTGCGTTCCGATCGCGCTGGCCTGGTGTCCAGCGGGCGCCCCCCGGCCGTCACACTCCTCATGCCACTCACCTGGCCCCGGACGCGTTGACCCCGGCCCACGGATCTTACACCCAGCACGGTACGTTTAGGTGATACCGCCAGGCTGGCCTCGATCGCAGCCTATCGAGCCATGCAGCTCGAATCGCCATCGCGTCGCCTTGAACTTCTCCTCCAACCAGGCTCGGAAGAGGTCTTCGAGCCCGATTCCGTGTCGGACGTGCCGCTCGTTCGGTTCATCGCGTACGGAACGCATCAACGGGTCTTCGGCTGGGTTCGACTGCGAGCCGACCGGCTTACCGACCTGCTGAATGCCTACGAGGAGCTGTTTCTCGTCGACGTCGAGCTCGAAACCCTCGCGAACGGTGTGACCGGGACGGTCGATGAGGTCCTGATCCGCCGCGCCGACCTGGTTGCCGTCCAGGCCACCGGACCTCGCGGCGACGAGGGGCGCCGCCAGACGACGCGAACCCACCCGATCGCCATGCGGGCCGGCAATTACCTGATCGGAGGCTACCTGCATGTCATGCCCGGAGTCGACCCACTTGCCAGCGCCTGGGACCGCCCATCGATGGTTCCGCTCACCGAAGCCTGGATCGAGTACTGGGCAGACGGCGCATGCCAGCATCAGGCGATCGGCACGATCGTGGTCAATCGCGACGTAGCGGACTGGCTGCGGGTCGTCAGCGAGGACGACCTGACCAATGGAGCGGCAGCATTCATGGACGAGGCGTGAGCGAGGGCCGGCGCCGGATCAATCTCGCGCCCGCCGCCCAGCGTCAAGTACGCCGCTAACCCCGCACGCTCCGATCCGTCCGTGCGGCCTCCACCTTGTGCCAACCCTATCCGCGGGGCAGGCTCCGGTCGCGAGTCGGGACGATGGGTTGGGTCGGCGCCCAGCGCTCGATGGCCTCGGCGGCCCAGATCGGGCCGTCCCGGAACCTGAGAAGTGGCCCGGGGAAGGTCGGATCGGTCCGGCTCACGAAACCCAGCTTGGCGGGGTTGATCCGCAGGCCACCGGCGACCTCTTCGCGTGTCTTCACCTCGAAGTCCACGACCTCGTGCGCCTGGTCGCTCCAGGCGAACGGCTCCGGGTTGCCGCCACCTGGGTCAGTCAGGAAGGTCTCGCCGTGGTACTGGATCACCCATGCGCCGTCCGGCCGGGCCTCGTTGGGCTCGAGCAGCCGGTAGACGCGGACGAGCTTGGGGTTGATCGGCATCCTCGAAGCCTACCCGCCCGACGGGCGCACGTTCTGGTTCAGGTGGAAGACATTGTCGGGGTCGTGGCGATCCTTGACCGCAACGAGGCGGTCGTACGTCGCCGCCCCGAATGCTGCCCGCACCTTCTCGGTGGCATCGTCGTCGATGGCGTTGACGTAGGACCGTCCAGTCGATAACGGCAGGATCGAATCGCCGTAGGCCCGGGCGGCGGCCACCCGCTCCGCGTCAATCGATGGGTCCTCCCAGGTCGACGTGACGACGAAGTCGAACAGGGCGTCGCGCCCGCTGAACGCGCTCTCATCCGCGCTCACCCGGGAGACCGCGCCACCCAGCTGGCTGATGCTGCCGCTGGCGGCCGCCGCCGGATCCGCACCGCCGCGGACGAGCAGCGCCTCGATGAACGCATCGGGGGTTGAGCGGATGAAGTGCGATCGGGCGTACTGCCGCAAGCCGTTGCGCTGGGCTTCATCGGCGCCACGCTGGAGCTGAAGGTACGACATCACCTCGACGAACTCGACGATCGGTTCGCCGGCTGCCTTCAACCTGGGCAGGAATCGCATTCCGTCCTCGATGGCATCCGCGTAGGTGTACGACACCCACACGATCGACGTGCCGTGGTACATCTCTGGCAGCATCGGGGAGGGGCGTGCGGTCACGACCGCGGCACTGGCCATCATGGCGTCCGGCGCGTCCTCCGCCAGTGCGAGCAGGGCGCGGATCGCGACCGGTCCGGCGTCGATCGGATAGGCGAGGTCTACCGACAGGATGTCCGGCCCGAATGGGTGGAGCCGGAACTCGAATCCGGTCACGATGCCGAAGTTACCGCCACCGCCGCGGATGCCCCAGTACAGGTCATTGTTCTGGTCTGGGCTGGCGACAAGCACGTCGCCCGAGGCGGTCACCACCTCCGCCGACAGGACGTTGTCGCAGGCCAGCCCGAATCGGCGCGCCAGGTAGCCGTAGCCGCCGCCGAGGGTCAGGCCGCCGACGCCGGTGTGCGACACCACGCCGCCGGTCGTCACGAGGCCGTGGAGCTGGGCCTCCCGGTCGACGTCGGCGAGCAGGCAGCCGCCCTGGACCCACGCCCGCCGATCCGCTCGGTCGACGCGAACGCCGCGCATCAGCCCCAGGTCGATCACGATCCCGCCGTCGGTGACCGACTGGCCCGAGGTGCCATGACCGCCGCAGCGCACCGCAACTTCCAGGTCGTGCTTGCGGGCGAAGCGGACGGCGGCCACGACGTCGGCGGTCCCGCGCGGTCGGACGATGATCGCGGGACGCTTGTCGACCATCCCGTTCCACGCTCGACGGGCCGTGTCGTAGGCGGGGTCGGTGGGCCGGACGAGCTCGCCATCGAAGGCCTTCCGCAGTTCCTCCACGGCGGTGTCGTCAAGGATGCCGGTCATCGGTGACTCCTTCATTGATCCCGGGGGTTCGAGAAGCCTACACTCCGGCGAGAGGGAGAGACCGGAATGGCCAAGGGGTGGAAATGCGCCCGCTGTTCAACGCAGAACGGAGAGGGCACGCTCAATTGCTCGAATTGTGGGCTGATCCTTGGCGGGGTCGTTGTCCCGGCGTCGTACGCGCCGCCGCCAGCCGCGTCGTACGCGCCGCCGCCAGCCGACCCGGGCGTCGACACGTGGGTCGCTCCACCGACCGCCACCCCACTCTGGCGACGGATCCCGATCGGATGGCTGTTCTTCGCGGTCGTCGTCGGGGCCGGAGCCATCGGCGGGTTCATCTTCAATGCGAGCCGATCGTCGACCGGCGAGATCTCCAGGGGTGGTGACCTGACGGCAACAGATCTGCGCGTTGGCGATTGTTTCGACCTCAAGGACCCGGCCGCCAACGAGATCAGCGACGTCATCGCTCGACCGTGCACAGACGAGCACGAATACGAAATGATCTTCACCGGCTCGATGGCCGAAGGAAGCTATCCGACCGAGGACGCATTCACGGCTTTCATGCACGACGAGTGCGTGGGGGCGTTCGACCCGTACATCGGCAAGACGTACGCGTATTCCGAGCTGGACATCTACTGGCTCATCCCGCTCGAGGAAGCCTGGCGCACCGGCGATCGATCCATCCAATGCGCGGCCTACCACCCGCGGATCAATCGGCTGACCGGATCGGTGAAGGGCTCGAACCGGTAGGCTGGCCGGCGCCGAGGGCTCCCGCTCAACCCTCGACGAGGTCAGCGAGTAAACACAGCCTCAGTTCCGGGCGCGATCGCCTCCGTCGCGGCGCCCCACGGGGCGTCGGCCGCTACCCTTGATCCGTGCCTCACGAATTCATCTACACCACGTACGAGCTCGCCCGGCACTACCCACCCGATCGGACGGTGCTGGAGAACATCTCGCTGTCGTTCTACCCGGGCGCGAAGATCGGCGTCATCGGGCCGAACGGCGCCGGCAAGTCGAGCCTCCTGCGGATCATGGCCGGGCTGGATGACGGGTTCAACGGCGAGGCTCGCCTAACGCCCGGCTTCACCGTCGGCTTCCTGAGCCAGGAGCCCGAGCTCGACCCGACCAAGGACGTCAAGGGGAACGTCCTTCATGGCGCTGCCGAGGTCCAGGGCTTGATCGACCAGTACAACGCGGTCATGGCCCGCTGGTCCGACCCCGATGCCGACTACGACGCCATCGGCAAGGAGCAGGCCGCCCTCGAGGACAGGATCGCCGCCGCCGATGCCTGGAACCTGGAGCGCAACGTCGACATCGCGATGGACGCCCTGCGCTGCCCGCCCGACGGCGCCGACGTCACCAGGATCTCCGGTGGCGAGAAGCGCCGCGTCGCCCTCGCTCGCCTGCTCCTGCGCCACCCCGACCTGCTGCTGCTCGACGAGCCGACCAACCACCTCGACGCCGAGTCCGTCTACTGGCTGGAACGCTTCCTGCAGGAGTACTCGGGCACCGTCGTCGCGATCACCCACGACCGCTACTTCCTCGACAACGTCGCCCAGTGGATCCTGGAACTCGATCGAGGTCGCGGCATCCCGTTCGAGGGCAACTATTCGAGCTGGCTCGAGCAGAAGCTGGAGCGGATGGGCCGCGAGCAGAAGACCATCGACGCCCGACAGCGCACCCTCGCTCGCGAGCTCGAATGGGTGCGCCTGAGCCCGAGGGCGCGGCAGGCCAAGGGCAAGGCCCGGCTCGGCGCCTACGAGAAGCTCCTGGCCGAGGCCCAGGAGACGAAGGACGCGACTCGCGAGCTCGAGATTGCCATCCCGCCCGGTCCCCGCCTCGGCGACTCGGTCATCGAGGTCAAGGACCTGGCCAAGGCATACGGCGACAAGGTCCTCATCGATGGCCTGTCCTTCTCGCTGCCGAAGGCCGGGATCGTCGGAGTCATCGGTGCCAACGGGGCCGGCAAGACGACGCTGTTCCGGATGATCGTAGGCCAGGAGCCGCCCGACAGCGGGAGCATCGTCATCGGCGACACCGTGCAGCTGAGCTATGTCGACCAGAGCCGCGACGACCTCCAGGCCGAGAAGTCGGTGTTCGACGAGATCAGCGGCGGTGACGAGTTCATCAAGGTAGGCAACCGCGAGCTCCCCGCGCGCGCCTACGTGTCCAGCTTCAACTTCCGGGGCACGGACCAGCAGAAGCCCGTCGGGGCGCTGTCCGGCGGCGAGCGGAACCGGGTCCACCTGGCCAAGCTGCTGCGCTCGGGCGGCAACGTCCTGCTGCTCGACGAGCCGACCAACGACCTCGATGTCGACACGCTCCGCTCGCTCGAGGCCGGCCTCGAGTCGTTCCCGGGCTGCGCCGTGGTGATCAGCCACGACCGCTGGTTCCTCGACCGGATCGCCACCCACGTGCTGGCGTTCGAGGGCGACAGCGTTGTTCGCTGGTTCGAGGGCAATTTCACCGAGTACGAGGAGTTCCGCCACCGGGAGCTCGGCGTGGCGGCCGATCAGCCGCACCGGATCCGGTACAAGCGGCTGACGGGGTAGGCGGATCCGCCGAAGGGGTAAGCTCGG
>JBKKDW010000225.1:0-4191 GCA_046708025.1 Candidatus Limnocylindrales bacterium | reverse complement strand
GTGCTACACTCGGCCACGCCGGCCCGGGTGGCGATCGCCGAGTGGGTCGAGCTGGCACGGACCTACAGTGGAGACCCGATGCGACGCCTCATGAACGGCGTTCTCGGGAGCATCGCAGCCAGCGGCGACCAGCCGACGGCATCATCACCAAACTCCGAGGAGGGAGTCAGTGGCAACCACCTACGAGCGCCTCAAGAAGATCGTCGTCGAGCAGCTCGGCGCCGACGAGGATGAGGTCAAGCCAGAGGCGTCGTTCGTCGATGACCTGAACGCCGACTCGCTCGATCTCGTCGAGCTCATCATGAGCCTCGAAGAGGAGTTCGGGACGGAGATTTCGGACGAGGACGCGGAGAAGATCCGCACCGTCCAGGACGCCGTCGAGTACATCGACGAGCGGGCGACCTAGCGGCGTCCGGCCGGCTGCCGGCCGGACGGAGAGCGTCGTGGGTTCCGCCGAGGCCCTGGCGGCCCGACTCGGCCTGGCGGTCCAGGATCTCGCCCTGCTGGAGCAGGCCCTCGTCCACTCGAGTTGGCAGCACGAGCATCGCGGCGGTGCCCGCGGCCACAACGAGCGCCTCGAGTTCCTCGGCGACGCTGCGGTCAGCCTGGCCATCTCGGAAGCCCTCTACGTGCGCCACCCCGGCGACGACGAGGGCTATCTCTCTGCCCGCCGCGCCGCCATAGTGTCGACGGTCGGGCTGGCTCGCCTGGCCAGCCGGATCGACCTCGGGCGGTACCTCCTCCTTGGCGAGGGCGAGGCCCAGCGCAGTGGCCGCCGCCGTCCCTCGCTCCTTGCCTCGACGTTCGAGGCCGTGGTCGGGGCCCTCTACCTCGATCTCGGGCTGGAGACTGTCCGCGACTGGCTGATCGCGCTGGCTGAGCCCGAGTTGAGCGCCGAGGCTCCGATCGGGTCGCTCAAGAGCCCCAAGAGCCGGCTCCAGGAGCACACCCAGCGGCGCTCAGGTGATCGGCCAACGTACCGGCTGCTGGACGCGACCGGGCCCGACCACGAGAAGTCATTCAGGATCGAGGTCTGGGTGGACGGCACCCGGCTGGGCGTGGGGGAGGGACCGTCTCGACGCACCGCGGAGACGGCCGCGGCGTCCCAGGCCATGGACGCCCTGCGGGCGATGGCCGAGCCGGAAGAGTTGCCATCTTGACGGCTCCGGCGAGCCTGCTCGACAACGACGACGCCCGACCAAACCCGCCACGGCCGAGCGAACCGCGCCTGCTGGCCCTGCGCGTCCACGGATTCAAGTCATTCGCCGATCGGACCGACGTCGAGTTCGGACCCGGGATCAGCGCCGTCGTTGGCCCCAATGGCTCGGGCAAGAGCAATCTCGCCGACGCCCTGCGCTGGGCGCTGGGCGAGCAGGGTCGGGCGCTCCGCTCGCGCAAGGCCGAGGACGTCATCTGGGCCGGCTCCGAGAAGCGCGCCGCCCTGGGGATGGCGGACGTCAGCCTGGTCATTGACAACGCCGACGGCCTGCTCCCGGTCGAGTACCAGGTCCTGGAGCTGGGCCGCCGGCTCTACCGGTCGGGCGAGAACGACTACCTGCTCAATCGGACGCGCATCCGCCTGCGCGACCTGGTCGATCTGCTGGACGCCGCGCACCTGGCCGACAATGCCTTCCTGTTCATCGGCCAGGGGATGGTCGACCAGGCCCTGGCGCTGCGGCCGGAGGAACGCCGTCCGCTGTTCGACGAGGTCGCCGGGGTTCGCCGCCACGAGCGCCGGCGGCGCCGTGCCGAGGAGCAGCTGATCGAGTCGGAGGCGAACCTGGCGCGGGTGGAGGACATCCTTGGTGAGCTCCGGCCGCAGGCCAGGCGGCTCGCCGCCCAGGCCGAGCAGCAGGCGACTCGCCAGGTGACCGCCGACGAGCTGGCCGCTGCGCTCCTGTCGGCCATGCACGCACGCTGGTTCAGTGCCGCCGGTCGGGTTGCCGACAGCGCGCGGGTGCTCGAGCGGGCGCAGGCCGAGGTGGACCGCGCGACGAACGAGCTCGAAACCGCAGAGTCCGCCGCCGGGGCCCTGGCCCATGAGCTGACGGTGCGGTCCGCCGTCGAGCGCGAACGGCGCGAGCTCCACGAGGCGGCCCGGGCGACGTCCCACGCGGCTCGCCTGCGCGATGCCCGTCTGACGTCAGAATCCGAGGCGCTCGAGCGGGATCGGCAACGCCTGACCGATGAACGGGCGGCCGCCGAGGCCGAGCTGGCAACGGCCCGGCGGACGCAGACCGCGGCGGTTCCGACGCGGAACGTCGACCTCGAGGCGTCATTGTCGGAAGCGGAGCGGGCCCTGGCGGGCGCCCTCGAGGAACTCGCGGCCCTGCGCGGAGCGGAGCGGGCCCACGGCCAGGAACTGGCGGCGCTGCACCGAGCTGACGCTGCCCGCCGGGCCGAAGCAGCGACGACCCACCGGCACCTGGCCGAGGCCGAGGGGCGGGCGGCCGAGGAGTCTGCCCAGGCGGCATCGGCGTCGGGGCGTCGGGCTGAACTTGACGCTGCGCTTGGCCAGGCGAGAGCATCGCTCTTGGCCGCCCAGGAGACGGAACAGGCCGTCCTTGCCCGGCGCGAAGGCGTACGCCGGCGCGTGACCCAGGCGGATACGGCGCGCCTGTCAGCCGATGAAGGGGTCGCGAGCGCCAGCGCCGCGCTCGCTGGAACCCGGGCGCGCCTCGACGCGCTCCAGGTGCGCCTCGCCGAAGAGGAGTCCCGCGGGATCGCAAGGGTTGCGCGGCGGTTCGGTGGTCGCCGCCTGGACGAGGACCTGGTGATCGATCCAGCGTTCCGACAGGCCGCCGAGGCGGCGCTCACGGAGACGACCCGGGCGTATGTCGTGCGGGCCGACGCCGTGCCGGCACTGGCTGCCGAACGCGGCTCGCTCGTGGTTTCCGAGCGCGTTGCCGCAGCGACCGCCGGCGACGACGCCCGAGAGCGCCGGTTCCACGAGGCGCTGGCGGCGTCCGGCGGCGGGATGCTGGATGCGGCCGTCCGGCGCGATGTCAGTGGCGCGGCCCGCCGACTCCTGGCCCGCGCGGCCTGGCTTCCCGACCTGCCGGCCTGTCTGGCCGTCCAGTCATTGCTGCCGGTCGGCTGGATCGCCGTCCCGCGCGATGGCAGCGCGGCGGTGACGGACCTGGCGGTCACCCTGGGGGCGGCCGAGTCAGTGCTCGAACGGCGCGCCGAGCTCGCTCGCCTGGCCGGCGCGACCGAAACACTCGAAGCGGAAATGATTCGACTGCGCGAGGCGGCGACCACTGCCGCGACCGACGCGGCCGCCGCCGCCCACGACGCCGAGGCGGTTCGGATGGACGAGAGTCGCGCCGCAGCCGCGCGCCGAGCGACCGAGGAAGGCGAGCGGCTTGCCGCGCGCCAGCTCGAGACGGTGGCGCGCGAGGCGGCCTGGCACGAAGCCCAGGCCGAGCGCCTGGCGGCCGATGTCGAGCGAGCGCGTTCCGCGGTCGCGGCGCTCAAGGACGATGCCACCCTGGACGGTCCCGAACCTGGCGCGGCGACGCCCGGCGTGGCGCCGATATCGCCGACCGACGGCTCCGGCCTCGCGGCCTGGGAAGGGCGGGAACGAGAACTGCGCGCTCGCCGCGATCGCCTGGCCGAGCAGGCCGCGGTGGTTGACGCGACTCGCCGTGATGCCGAGCACCGTCGTGCCCGCGCTGAGGCGTCCATCGCGATGGCCGAGGAGCGCCTGGCCCGGGCCGATCTCGAGTTGGCCGTTCTGATCGATCGGGGTCAGGCCCTGAGCGAGGAACGCGACGCCGTTCGCGACCTGGTCGCAGCCGGCGCGGCGCGCGAAACAGCAGCGCTCGATGCCCTCGCTGGCGTTCGCGCTGCCGATGCCGCCGGCCGCGACCGGCTCAATCGAGCGGAGCAGGGTGGGTCTGTGGCTCGCGAACGCCTGCGGGCGACCGATGCGCGGCTGCGGGTTGCCGATCACGCCGCTCTCGAAGCTCGTCTCGGCCTCGATGCCCTGCATGAGGGAGTCATGATCGAGCTGGCGGGCCTCGGCGAGTTTGGCATCGAACACCTGGCCGCCGCTGGCGGCAGCGGCGCGGCGCGCGCTCCCGACGGTGAGGACGCGGCCGACGCCGATGAAATGGCGCGGCTCGAGGGCGCGCTGGCGCTGGTCAGCCCGATCTGGGCAAGTCAGCCGCCGGTTGACCCGCCTCCGAG
>JBKKDW010000224.1:0-13244 GCA_046708025.1 Candidatus Limnocylindrales bacterium | reverse complement strand
GATCGCGAGCGGCGGGGAGCGCGGGCTACTGGGCCTGACGTTCCATCCCGACTTCCCGGAGGACCCGCGATTCTTCGCGAATTACACGGATCTTGCGGGCGACACCGTCGTGGCCGAGTTCGAGGTCGACGCGGCGGACCCTGACCGGGCCGACCCGGGATCGGAACGAATCCTGCTGAGCATTGGGCAACCCTTCGCCAATCACAACGGCGGGGGCGTGGTCTTCGGGCCAGACGGGATGCTGTACATCGCGACCGGCGACGGCGGCTCCGGGGGCGACCCGCACGGCAACGGACAGCGCCTGGACACGCTGCTCGCCAAGATCCTGCGGATTGACGTCGACGGGCCGCGCGACGACGCCAGCGAACCCTATCAAGTTCCCGACGACAACCCGTTCATCGGCGTGGCGAACGCCGCACCCGAGATCTGGTTGACCGGACTGCGCAACCCGTGGCGGATTCGCTTCGACCGCCTGACCGGCGATCTGTGGATCGGCGACGTCGGCCAGGGTGCCTGGGAGGAGATCGACGTGGCGCGCGCACACGAGCGCGGCCTCAACTTCGGCTGGAACCGGATGGAGGGCTTTCATTGTTACGAACCGCCCCAGGGCTGTGACGCGGCTGGTCTGACGCCCCCGGTCGCCGAGTACGGCCACGACCTGGGTTGCGCGGTCATCGGCGGCGTGGTCGTCCGCGATCCGGACCAACCGCTGCTCGACGGCGCGTATATCTTCGCTGACTCGTGCTCCGGCAATGTCTGGCTGCTCGACCCGGCGGGGGGCGGACGCCGGGAGCCCGTGCTCGCAGGAGAAACCGGACGGTCGTTGAGCTCGATCGCCGAGGACGAGGATGGCTCCGTCGTCGCCACCGACCGCCGCGGCGAGATTGTCCGGATCTCGGCGGTAAACCGGTGATAATCGGCTTCGGCGTGGCACGAACCTGCAGTTGGGAGGGACGATGCGCTCCGACCTGACCCCCTGGACGATCCGCGGCATGGGCCTGGCCCTGGGCGCGGCCATCATCATCGGCCTGATCGCCCTCGCGAATGCCGCGGCGGGCGTTCTGTTGCTGCTGTTCGTCGCGATCCTCCTTGCGTCGGCCCTCGAACCGGTCGTCGCGCAGGTCCGCAGCCGGCTGCCCCTGGGTCGGGGGGCGACGATCCTGGTCGTCTACCTGGCCTTCTTCCTGACCGTCATCGCCCTCGCCCTCATCGTCGTCCCGGCGGCCGTCGCCCAGGCGGGTCAGATCATCGGCTCGCTGCCACCCTTCTTCGATGAGGTGCGGACCTGGGCCGCGACGCTCCGCCCGACCGCGCTGTCAGCGTCGCTCACGGCGCTGGTGGACTCCGTCGCGAACATCTTCGCGCCCGCTCCGCCGCCGGCCCCGGACGAGGTGATCGAGGTCGGGACCGCGGTCGCCGAGAGCGCCGTCGCGCTGGCGACATTGTTGACGATCGTCTTCTTCTGGCTGATGGAGAACGCGCGCATCCAGCGCTATGTGCTGGCCTACCTGCCGGCCGAGCGGCGCGCCGGCAGCCGGGACGCGTGGAATGAGATCGAGGCGCGGCTGGGCCTGTGGGTTCGAGGTCAGTTGATCCTGATGGCTGCCATCGGCGTCGCGACAGGGCTGGCGTACACCCTGCTGGGGCTGCCAGGCGCGCTCGTGCTCGGTCTGATCGCGGCGATCACGGAGGCGATCCCGATCGTCGGCCCGCTCCTTGGGGCGATCCCGGCGGTCCTGGTGGCGGCCACCGTCTCACCCCAGCTCGCGCTTGTCGTGGCGGTCATCTACCTGGTCCTCCAACTCCTGGAGGGGAGCGTCCTGGTCCCGCTGGTCATGCGCAATACGGTTGGGATTTCGCCCCTGCTGGTCCTTGTGAGTCTCCTGGTTGGTGCGGCCGCGGGTGGTCTGGTCGGAGCCTTCCTGGCCGTCCCGATCGCCGCGTCTTTGGAGATCGCGCTGTCCCGGCTCCAGGCGCGCGACACGCCCGTCGCGCAGGATCCGGGCGGGGTCGAGACGCCCGACAGGGAAACGGTCGAGGGCTACGGAGAGTCGCATCCATGAGGCACGAGGAACGCATCAACCGAGTTGGGCGACCGCGATTGGCTCCAGCGCCGACGCCTGGGCGTCCTCGAGAACTCGCCGTCGCCATCCGGCGAGCCGGCCGCTGCCAGCCACGACGTCGGCCGGGGTCAGGTCGATGATGGTGGCTGGATCGGCAGCTTCGAAACGATGCCCCGGTGGACCAGCCGGGCAGTGATAGACGTCGCCGGCCGCAACGATCTCGATGTCGTCCTCCCATTCGATGGCCAGCCGGCCGGAGGTCACCAGGCCCCAGTGTGGGGCGTCGCACCAGTCGGAGGTGTAGCCGCTGCCGGGACCCAGCCGGACCTGGCTCAGGACGAGCGAGGACATCGCCCAGGCGCGGGCATCGATACGGCCGAACTCGAGCTGGGGCGCTGCGACTGTGGGGATGACGGTGGCATCTCCCAATGCGCCGGCGCTCAGAACCTCAAAGCCCTGGGCGGCGAGGGCCGTGTCCGTCGTATCGATGGCCGGGTCGATCGGCTCGAAACCGGCGATGCGAGCGGCACCCGCGGCGTGGAATCGATGCTCCGGGCCGCCCGCTGCAACGTGAAAGGCACTGCCTGGCGCAATCCGCTGGGTCCGGCCGGCGCTCTCGAAGGTCACGTCACCGTCGATCACGAAGCCCCAATGCGGTTTGCTGCAGGACTGCTCGATGGACGTGCCGGCCGAACCGGCGGACGGGACCTCGGCCAGCGCATACGCCCTCGGCCCCAGCAACGCGAACCGAATGACCAGGCCATCTTGCCTTAAGGTCCGGAATTCGGACGACGCGACGTGCATACAGCTCCCCTCACGCCGGACGGGATGGGCCTCCGGGGCACGCAGTATAGCCGGCTAGATTCGCGATGCCGTTGCAATGTGCTCCCCGGCGGCGCACCGGCATTCGCAATGCGACGCGTGATCCAGTTGGCAGACCGCCTCGTGCGCCGTCATCATCGGTTCGGCGGCTCCCGTGCCGCCAATGCGGGGTCAGGAAGCTGAAGGGCCGGTGAGTCGAACGGTGGTTGCCAGGCAGGGCGCCCACAAGACAGCCCAGACGACGCCGGGCATCACCTCGGCGGTCGACGCCGCCCTCATCCTCGACTCGGTTGCCGAGGCGATCATCGTGTTCGATCCCGAGACCTTCCGGGTCGACGAGGTCAACCGGGGTGCAATCGACCTGCTCGGCGGACCACGCGATCAGCTCGTCGGTCAGTCCATCCTCGAGATCCTGCGCGGCCCCGACGCCGAGCGATTGGCGAGCGTGGTGGCGCCGCTGGCCGAGGACGGCTCGGACGCTACGACCGTCATGATCGACTTCCTTGCCGCCGATCGGAGCCCGATCGCTGTCGAGGTCGTCCTCCAGCCGATCGACCTGGCGGCCGGGACCAGGGTCATCGTGGCGATCGCCCGCGATATCCGGGACCGCATCGAGACGCAGATGCGACTCCAGCGACTGGCCGAAGCCGAACATTCGCGAGCCGCCGAGCTGAATGCCGTCATTCGGGCGATGGGCGAGGCGGTTGTCGTCTGTGCGACGGACGGGACCATCACGCTGACCAACCCAGCGGGCGAATCAATCTTCCCAAAGGTCGAAGAGAAGAACTACGCCGACATCATGGCGCAGCTTCAGGATCCGGAGTCGATCGCTCCGGCGCTTGGCATGCTCGGCGGCCCGGTCCAGTTGCGGACGATGGCCGATCCCGAGCGATGGATCGAAGTCGCCACGTATCCGGTGCACAGCGGGCCAACGTTGATGCCGGCCGACGAGACGATTGTGGTGATGCGCGATGTGACCGAGGCACGCCGCCGCGAGATGATTCGCGAGACGTTCATCGGAGTCCTGTCGCACGAGCTCCGAACGCCGATCACGACCATCTTCGGCGGGGCCAAGCTGCTGGCCCGGCCCATCTCGACGCTGGACGAAGATACCCGCCAGGGAATCTTCCGCGACATCTGTGATGAGGCGGAGCGCCTGCAGCGGCTGGTCGAGGATGTGATCGCGCTCAACCGCTTCGGCGAGGGTGGCGGTGAAATCGGCCGCGAGCCGGTCCTCCTCCAGCGGCTCCTGCCCCAGGTCGTCGCGTCGGAGGACGGTCGATGGCCGGGGGCCACGTTCGAGCTTCGGGTGGCACCGGGCCTGCCAGCCGTCGCCGCGGATCCGACCTACGTCGAGCAGGTCGTTCGGAACCTGCTGTCGAACGCCGCGAAATACGGATGGATCAACGCCGTGGTACATATCGAAGCGGAGCATGGCGAGGCTGAAGTCATCGTGCGAGTGCTTGACCAAGGCCCCGGTTTCCCGATCGAGGAACGCGACCTCCTGTTCGAGATCTTCTATCGTTCTCCAGGCACGGCCATGCGGGCCGGCGGCGCCGGCATCGGCCTCTTCGTGTGCGCCCGGCTCGTGGCCGCGATGGGCGGCCGAATCTGGGCAACGCCGCGCGAGACTGGTGGCGCCGAATTCGGTTTCGCGTTGCCGGTGCTTGCGGAATAGGACCTGCCCACGAGGGTGGTCACACCCAACCGCGCCACCTGGCCGCGGCCAGAAGGGTGACGCCGAAGAGGACCATGGCCCCAAGGACGAGCCAGAAATTGCCCGTGTCCTCGAAGAACGCCAGCGGGAAGTTCATACCCATGACGCCGGCCAGGACGATCGCCGGCAGCAGCACCGCGGACACCAGGGTGAGGACCTTCGTCACCTCGTTGGCTTCCTGCGCGGCTCGCCCCATGTGGATATCGAAGGTTCCCAGCAGCAGGTCGCGCAGATTCTCGATCGCGTCGACGGCCCGCTCCAACCGGTCATTGAGGTCCGGCCAAGGTCGGCCAAGCTCGTCGTGCAGGTCCATCTCCGGCCTCGCCAGGGCAGCGAATGCGAGCCGGTGTGGGGCCAGGGTGCGGCGGATGGCGCCGATCCGGCGCCGCAGGCGCACGATCATGGACAGGACGTCCTGTCGTCGCCGGTGCCGGAGCGCCAGCTCGTCGAGGCGGTCGATTTCCTGGCCGATCGCCTCCGCAATGTGGAGGTACCCGGCCAGCACTTCGTCGACGATGGAAGCCACAAATCCGGCCGCGTCCAGGGCACCCAGCCGGGTGTCCCCCTCGGTTGCCCGATCGAGGCGCTCCAGCGCCGCTGCGGCTCCCTGGTGGACGGTCACAACCCAGTTCCGGCCGGCCACGATGTCGATCTCCTGGGACACGGGTTCGCCGCCATGGGCACCGGGATCGGGCGGCAGATCCATGGCTTCCACGGTCAGATGGATGTGGTCGCGATACTGGGTCAGATCAGCCCGCCCAGTTTCGCACGCGAGCCTGGCGACCAGCCGCTCGTCGATGCCGACCGCGGCCGCGACCGTCTTGAGCGTTCGGTTATCCCGCGTGTCGAGGTCGATCCACAGGAGCTGGCGGTCGGTGAGCGTCGCCGCCTGACCCGCGCTGACCGGGATCTCCTGATCCCGACCTTGGTCGTCGTAGAGACGCGCAACGATGCCCTTACCGGGCGTGGCTTGTCCGCTCAGCGGATCACGGACAGCAGGGTCACCGCCACGATCGCCAAGATCGCGGTCCCGTACTGCAGGACGTTCATGGCCAGGTCCGCCCGACCGGCCCCGGGACGCCCGCCTGTCCCGATCGGGGCTTCCCCCACGGCTTGTTGTCGGAGCATCGATGGGATCTCCCCTGCTTGGCGGTGTGCCGCTGCGGACAGCGTGCGCGCTCGACCATGCCGGCCGCGCTCGGCCGAGGCCTCGCCGCATCGCAGATGGCTTGCAGTGGCCACCGACGTTGGGCGGGACCTCCGTGCCGGCTGATACCTCGTTGTTACGTCCGTCCTGATTCGCGTTGTGTCCGCGGCCCATCGCCACGACGACATTGATGCCTGTCCCGGACTTCGGGATGGTCGTGAGCCCAGACGGCGGGCAGGAGCCCGCGTCGGATGGAGGAACAGGATGGGTATCATCTCGTGGATCGTTCTCGGCGCGATTGCCGGGTACCTTGCCGGGTTCCTGGTCAAGGGTGACGAAGGCCTTGGAGTCATTGGCCACATCGTGCTCGGCATCGTCGGCGCGCTCGTTGGCGGCTTCCTCGCCCGCATTCTGTTGAACATCGACCCGATTGACGGAGCGATCGATATCAGCTCGATCGTGGCCGCCGTCATCGGCGCGGTCATCGTCGTCTGGGTGGTCGGGATGGTGACCAGTCGGCGGAGTCGCGGATCGATCTGACCCTCCCAGGGCCGGATCCACCCGGCGCGACAGCTGACAGGAACGCCCACGGAACCCGTGGGCGTTCGTCGTTTCGCGCGGCCGACATGCGATTGCAAGGGCGAGCCCTCGAATCGTTAGGAGCGTCGATCGGGCGACCCAGTACCGTGAAGCTGTCGCCGGCGCGGGGTGGGGGGCGTCGCCGGAGATCATCGCGAATGTTCCGCCTGGGTGCGCCTGTGACGGGGCGCATGGCCGGGCCACCGAGCACGGACGACCCGGGCCCCTCACCGGGTCGTCCGTTGCCGCTTGAGGGGCCGGGTCAGCCGACCTGCGCCGGGTTCACCGATCGGAAGGAGTGCGTGCCATGGCCACCGCGACGACATCCTCCGTGAACGGGGACCACGTACCGACACGACTGCGCTCTGCCACGAACGCCGTATCGAGCGCTGCCAGCGGCCTGGCGGGCGTCGCCGGCAGCCTGGCCGGCGTTGCCGGCGACGCGGTGTCGAAGCTTCCCGACGCGGCGACCTCGTCCCGAATCGCCATCGACGATGCGAACCGCCAACTCCAGGGCGGCTCGGACGACATGCTGGCTGTGGGCACCGCAATGTCGTTCGGTTTGGGGGCCGGCCTGTTGCTGGGTGGGGCTCATCGCGTGCTCGTGGCGGTCGCGATGGTTCCGGTCGCGATGATGGGCCTGACCCTCCTGGGTCGGGCGAGTCGGGCCAGGAACGGCGAGCGAGGCGGTCTGCAAGGTCGTTGATAGCCCCCGCCTCGTTGGTCGAGAGTGGGCTGGAGTATCAGGCGCCTAATGTCGTGCCACGAGTCGCGCATCGTCGCGACCACCAGTCGGAGGTTCGATCCATGGACGACGTGAAGAGTGCCCATCGCGAAGGCGTGGACGCGGCCAAGGAGACCTGGCGCAAGGCCGACGGAGACGAGAGCCTCGCCGACAAGGTCGGCAATACCGGCGACGACGTTCGAACCGACCTCGGCAACGCGGGCGACGATCTGCGTCACGATCGGGCGGGGGGCGTGGACGACACGAAGGAGGCCTGGCGCAAGGCCGACGGGGACGACAGTCTGGCCGACAAGGTCGGCGATGCCGGCGACGACATCCGTCGGGAGCTCGGCCAGAGCTGAGCGCTCCGCGCACCCGAAAATGAACCCCCGGCCCAGACCGGGGGTTCTTCACGTTCGGATCCGACGCCGCAATCCGGCCACAGTCCGCCTCTTCGGGCCGGCACAGCCGGCCATATGATCGCCAGGCGCGCAACGCGGCGGGGAAACTCGCGGGGTATGCAACTCGTAGCGCCGCTCCCCTGATCGGCGGTACCATGATTCCGCGGAACAGAGGGGATGTGGATCGTGGATAAGCGGGCCAAGGACGCCAAGCACGGAGCCGCGGCCGCGTTGCTGAGCACCTGGCGAGCGGCGGAACGGGATACGGCGGCGGCCAAGTCAGCTGCATCGGTGGCCGCGCTGGCCCTCGCCGCGGTCGCCGCCGCCGAACGTGCTGCCGAGGAGACCGAGGAAGCGGCCCGGGCGGCCGTCGACGCCGCGATGCGCGCAACATCCGCCGCGGAGCGGGCGAGGAAGGCTGCCAACCAGGCCGCCGAGGCGGCCCAGCTCGCGTTTGCGACGGCCGAGGGGGACCACGTGCGGGCGGACGTGGCGCTGACCAAGGCCGAGCTGGCCGAAACGCAGGCCCGCGACAGCTTCCACTCGGCGGAGTCGGAAGGCTTCGCGAAGGATTCAACCTGACCGACGGGCGTCGGACTTGGCACCGCCGGCCTGCCGGCGAGCCTTTCGGGCGCGGACGCGTCGCGCGTCGAGATCGAGCCGTTGCCGGAGGAGCTCGACGACCGCGGCTTCTTCGGTCGGATCCGCTGTCGCTGGTGGTTCGGGTGCCTCGCCGGCAGCCTCGAGCAACGCATTCGGGATGGCGCCGTCGAGATACGCCTCGAGCACGGCCGGGTGCACGTAGCTCTGGCGCGCCACGGCCGGGGTGTTGCCCAACCGCCCCGCCGTCACCCGCACCGCTTCCACGACGTTCTTTCGAGCCGCGCCCCCGTCCAGGCCCGGACCAAGCATTGACAGGGCCCGGTACGCCAGGACCGTTCCCGCCCAGGTTCGAAAGTCCCTGGTCGTGACGTCCGCCCCGGCAGCTTCGCGCAGGTAGGCGTTGACGTCGTCCGAGGTGACGTCCTGCGGCTGGCCGTCCCCGTCCCGGAACTGGAACAGTTCCTGGCCGGGCAGGTCCTGGCAGTTGCGCACGACGGTGGCCAGACGGCGTTCCCGGATCCCGACCTCGTGATCGCGCCCCGACTTGCCACGAAAGCGGAATCGGACCGAAGTTCCGCGAACCGTGGCATGACGATCCTTCAGGGTGGTCAGCCCAAACGAGCGATTGAGTCGCGCATATTCGTCATTGCCGACCCGGATCAAAGTCAGCTCGAGCAGCCGCACGATCGCCGCGAGCACCTTGGTGCGATCGAGTCCGGGTCTGGCCAGATCGCGGTCGCAGCGCGTTCGAATCGTGGGCAGGACGCCGGCGAAGGCGAGGATCCGGTCGAACTTGGCGATGTCACGGCGGTGCCGCCAGCGAGGGTGGTAGCGATGCTGCTTGCGGCCGCGCGCGTCCCGCCCGGTCGCCTGGAGGTGCCCGTTCGGGTCGGGGCAGATCCAGACATCCAGCCACGCCGGCGGGATGGCCAGGGCCCTGATCCTGGCCAGCGTGGCCGGATCGCGGATGGGCTGACCGTCCATGTCGCGGTAGGCGAAGCCGCGGCCCGCACGGCGCCGCGACAGGCCCGGCTGATCGTCGCCGGCATACCGGAGGCCGGCCGCCCGAGCGGACTGGCGCGCCGCCGGACGGTCGACTGTCGGTGCGGGCCGCCCGGCAGGTGCCATGCCCGGACCTTGCGGGGCGGCACCTCGCAATCGTGCGCCACGGCGGCCGCGCCACGGTCGCAGGTCCGTTGCATCATGCGATGCAGGTGTGATGGGCCGGGCCGTGCGAGCGAGGCTGCTCGCAAGCGATGGTCGGCCAGACTCGGGGGCACCGGGCGCAGTCCGGCCAGCCCAGGAGTCTGAGTGACCGGATCGGCCGACGCGGTGACCATCGACGACCTGTCGGTTCGCTTTGGGGACGAGGTCGCCGTCGATGGGATCAGCCTCAACGTCCCTGGCGGAACCATCCTGGGGCTGATCGGGCCCTCCGGCGCGGGCAAGACGACGACCGTGCGCGTCCTGACCGGCGCGCTCGAACCGACGTCTGGCTCGGTCCGGGTCCTCGGCGAGACGCCGAGGTCGTTCCGGCGGCAGACCCGAGAGCGCATCGGCTATATGCCCCAGGCGTTCACCCTCTATCCGGACCTGACCGCGCGCGAGAACGTCGACTTTGTCGCATCGCTCTTCGGGATGCTCCTGCGATCACGCCGGCGGCGCACTCGTGAGGCACTCGAGCTGGTCGATCTGTGGGAGGTCCGCCACCGGCGCACGAGCCGATTGTCCGGCGGCATGCAGCGTCGCCTGGAGCTGGCCTGTGCCCTGGTCCACGATCCCGCGCTGCTCTTCCTGGACGAGCCCACGGCAGGCATCGACCCCCTGCTTCGTGCCCACATCTGGACCGAGCTCCATCGGTTGCGGCGGGACGGTCGGACCATCCTGGTGACCACCCAGTACGTCAACGAGGCCCAGTCCTGCGACCGAGTCGCGCTCATCGCGGGAGGTCGGTTGGTGGCGTTCGCCACGCCGGATGCGTTGCGGCGGGATGCCTTCGGCGGAGATGTCATCGAAGTCGAGACGGCCGGTTTGTTCGATGGGGCAGTCCTCTCGGACCTCCCGGTCGTCCGCGCCGTGCACCAGCACGGCCCGCGCCGGGTGAGGGTCACCGTGGACGAGGCCGGGGCGGCCATCCCGGGGCTGGTCGAGGCCGTCGGCAGTCGCGGCGGCGAGGTCCTCAGCGCGCGCGAGGAGCGACCAACGTTCGACGAGGTGTTCGCGAGCCTTGTCGAGCGGGATCGAGCCGCCCACGATCCGGCCCCTGCCGACCAGGAGGATGGTCGGTGAGGGGCGCGCTCAACATGGTCCTGCGCCTGCTGGCGCTGGTCGGCAAGGAGCTCGTGGAGGTCATGCGACGTCCGGGAGCGCTGGCCAGCCTGGTGCTCGGTCCGTTCCTGATCATGGCCATCTTTGGCCTGGGCTACACCGGCGAACCAAGGCCGTTGCAGACCCTGGTCGTGGTCCCGGACTCGTCCGGGTTGCCGACGGACGTGGCGCTCTACCAGGAGCTCGGGGGCGTCGGGTTTCAGATTGTCGGGGTCGTCAGCGAGCGGACCGCCGCGGAGGTCGGCCTGGCCGACGGAAGCCTGGATCTCGTGGTAATCGCGCCCGCAGATCCGGAAGCCACCTTCCGCGCCGGCGAGCAGTCGCTCATCGATGTCGTCATCAACGTTGTCGACCCGATCCAGGTCAACTATGCGAGGTTCCTGGCATCCGCCCTGTCGAGCGCCATCAACCGCGAGATCCTGCGCGAAGCCGTCGAGACCGGAGGTGGGTTCGCGGCCGATGTCGCCCGGCTTGACCTCGGCGAGACGCCGCTCGATGTGATCGCCGCGCCGATGCGCGCGGAGGTCCGCAACATCGCTCCAACCACGCCGAGCGTCGTCGCCTTCTTCGCGCCGGCAGTCCTGGCCCTGGTCCTCCAGCATCTGGCCGTGACGCTCGTCTCGCTGTCGCTCGTCCGCGAGCGAACCAGCGGCGTGATCGAGCTGTTCCGGGTGGCGCCGGTGAACGCCTGGGAGGTCCTGGCCGGCAAGGTCGTCGCCTATCTGTTCATCGGGGGCGCGATCGCAGCGGTCACGGTCGCCCTGCTCGTTTTCGGTTTCCAGGTTCCGTCACTGGGCGATCCCGCAATCCTGGCCGCAACGATCGGACTGGTGCTGCTGGCATCGCTCGGCCTGGGCCTGTCGATCGCGGTGGTGTCCGATTCAGAGCGGCAGGCCGTCACCCTCTCGCTGCTGGTCCTCCTGATGTCCGTCTTCTTCAGCGGGTTCGTGCTCTCGATCGCCGAATTCAGCTCGCCGGTTCGGGCCCTTGCCTACAGCCTGCCGGTGACCCACGGTATCCGCCTGATCCAGGACATCATGCTGCGCGGCACGACCAGCCAACTCTGGGAGTACGCCGTCCTCGCGCTCATTGCCCTGATCACCCTGACGTTCAGCTGGCTGTTACTGCGGCGCGGGATGACCCGTGCCTGAACCGGATCAGGGTCAGGTCTCCTCGTAGATGGGCAGCCGGACGATGAAGTCCGAGCCGCCGTTCGGCCGGGCGTCGACCCTGATGCTGCCGGCCATGGCGTCGACCAGCGTGCGGCACACGAACAAGCCGATGCCGGCACCCGGCGCGCGATGCGCTGTCGTGCGCGAGCGGAACCGGATCTCGAACAGCCGGTCCCGGTCCAACGGCTCGACGCCCGGTCCCTGGTCGCGAACGTGGATCTCGATCGCATCCCGATCCCGGCTGGCCGCAAGTTCGATCGTGGTCCCGCTGTCGCTGTACTTGGCCGCGTTCGACACGAGGTTGTCGACGACCTGCTCGACGTAGGTCACCTCGGCACGCAACGGCGGCAGATCCGAGTCAACTGCGAGCACAAACTGGTGATCGGGCCAGCGTGTCCGTTCGGCATCGATCAAGCGACCCAGGACATGGCGAAGCTGGACCGGCTCGGGCTCGATCTCGATGTCGCCACCGTCGAGCCGGGTCAGCACGAGCAGATCCTCGATGAGCCGGCGGAGCCTTTCGGATTCGGCGGCGATGTCGGCGATCAGCCCCTGTCGCTGTTCGTCCGTCCGCTGCGACGCGTTCCTGCCCAGCAGGTGAGCCGCGGTGTAGATCGATGAGACCGGGGTTCGCAGTTCGTGCGATAGCATGGCCACCAGGGCTTCCTGGATGCGCCGCAGCCGCTGCTGCTCGGTGATGTCTCGCAGGATCAAAATGCTCATTCCGCCGCCGTCGCCATGCGCATCGGCGGCCCCTGCCACCGGGACGGCGTAGGCGCGCGCCTCGAGTGCGCGACTGTTGGTCCGATCGATCAGTTCTACTGCTCCCCGAGTCACGATATCCGTGAGTCGCGGCGAATCGCCATGCAGGTCGGCGAGGTTCAGCACGAGGCCGGTGATCTGATTTGCGCCCGACAACATGGCCCGAGCGGACGGATTGGCAAGGACCACGTGCTCATCCGGACCGACGAGGAAGAACGCATCGGCAACAGCTCCGATGACCGCCTCCAGCTCGGCGGTCCGCACTCGGGCCTCGCGCTCGAGCAGTTCGGCATCGCGGCGGAGCCTCTCCTCGCGCCGTTCCCGGTCACCGAATTCCCGCACAGCACGGCGGGCCTCGAGCCGGACATCGAGCTCATGGACCACGAGCTCAGCGAGATCCTCCAGCACTCGTGCCTGCGCTGGCGAAAACTCCCTCGGTTCCGGATCGAGCACACAGAGCGTCCCGAGGTTGTATCCATCATGGGTTCGCAGCGGTGCCCCGGCGTAGAACTGCAGCCCCAGCTCCCCGGCGACCAGTGGATTCGACAGGGCCTGTGGGTCGACCGCCGCGTTCTCGATCACCCAGGGTCCCTCCTGGAGAATGGCGGACGCGCAGAGCCCCGGATCCCTGCCAACCTCCTCCGTGTCGAGACCGTGGTGAGACTTGAACCAGATCCGGTCGTTGTCGACGATGCTGACGATGGCGATGGAGGTCCCGAACAGGTGGGCCGCCAGTGCCGTAATCCGGTCGAATGCACCATCTGGCGGCGTATCGAGGATCTCGTAGCGGGCGACCGCGGCCATGCGGTCGGTCTCGTCAGGTGGCTTTGTCGCCGACGATCTCCGCCTGGCCGGCCTCGTGATCACGTCGCTCCTTGGCGTTGCTAGAGTGAACCGTCACCCGAGTCACGAGTCTAGCCCAAATC
>JBKKDW010000223.1:0-7688 GCA_046708025.1 Candidatus Limnocylindrales bacterium | reverse complement strand
GACCGCAGGTGGACCTCATGGCGATGCCACCAGCTGCGGGCGGCGCGTACCGGATCCACTTCACCGGGTCCAGGGAGCACAACGTCCGCCTGCGGGCGATGGCCCGCGACCGCGGCTGGAGCCTGTCCGAGAAGGGATTCCAGCGCCTTGGCGCGGACGGCGAGCCGCTGACCGGCGACGCCGCGGAGTTGCGCACCTTCGCGACGGAGGCGGAGGCGTACGCCTTCCTCGGCCTGCCGTTCATCGAGCCGGAGCTGCGCGAGGATGCGGGCGAGATCGAGGCGGCCCTCGCCAGCACGCTGCCACGCCTGATCGAGCTGGCCGATCTGCGCGGCGACCTGCACAGCCACTCGGACTGGTCGGACGGGCATCAGCCGATCGAGGTCATGATCGAGGCGGCCAGGCGGCGCGGCTACGCCTACCAGGTCCTGACCGACCACTCCCAGTCGCTGGCCATCGCCCGCGGCCTGAACCCGGCCCGGGTCGCCGAGCAGGCCGCGATCATTGCCAGTTTTAACACCCGGTTTGCGGCGGAGGAAGCCGCCGGCACGGCGCCGCCGGAGACGCCGCCCGAGGGCTTTCGGCTGCTGCACGGCTGCGAGCTGGAGATCCGCGCCGATGGCGTGCTCGACTTCGAGGACGATCTCCTGGCCCGGTTCGATCTCGTCGTGGCGTCCGTGCATGTCGGGCGCCGCCAGTCGCGGACCGAGCTGACACGCCGAACAATGGCCGGCATCCGCAGCCCGCACGTCGACGTCATCGCCCATCCATCAGGCCGCAAGATCGACGAGCGCCCGGATCTTGATCTCGACTGGGACATGGTCTACGCGGGAGCCGCGCGAACCGGCACGGCACTCGAGATGAACGGGTCGCCGCCGCGCCTGGACCTCGCCGTTGAGCGCGCCCGGCGCGCGGTCGGGATGGGCTGCCTCCTCGCGATCGACTCCGACGCCCATGACCTCAACGAGCTCGACTACGTCCGCTGGGGAATCAGCCAGGCGCGGCGCGCCTGGGTCGAGCCCGAATCCGTGGTGAACACGCGCTCCCGGGCCGACCTGCTGGACTGGGCCGCTGGCAAGCCCGGGCGCGTTTGACGGGCCCGCGTACCATCGCCGCGATGGACGATCGCCCGGCACAGCGCGACCTGGCCATCGTTGCGGTCACGGTGGTCGGGTTGTCGCGCCTGGTCGAGCCGCCGATCGTCTGGCTGGTCGCCGCCCTGCTGCTGGGCGCGATGCTCCTCGGTGCGCTCCAGGTCCTCGGCGACGAGGGATCGCCGGCCGAGGCTGTTTCGGGCGTGGCGATCGAAGCCCTGATCCTGCCAGCGGTCGCCGCTGTGGCCTGTCTCGGTGCCATCCGGCTGGTGCCATTCGGGCTGTGGCTGGCGCCCGCCCTCGCGATCACCTGGCTGCTGGTCCGGCGGACGTTGGCGCTCGAGGCGCGCATCCATCACGCGCCAACCGGCCTGAGCGACGACGACCGAGCCGCCGTGCTGGTCACGATCCTGCTGGTCGGGTTCGTCGGGTTCACGGGGGTCGCGGCGATGGTCCCGGGAGGCTTGGTCCAGCCTTTGGAAGGGGCGGGCCCACTGCCCGAGACGAACCTGCTGGTCCTGGCTGCCGGCGACGGGATCCTCGCGGGCCTGCTCGGGTATCGGGCGGTGGCGCTCCGGGTCGAGAGCCTGGTCGACGCGTTGTGGTCGGCGGCGACCTTCCTGGTCGCGATTGCCATTGGCGCCGCGGCGCTGCGGGCCATGGAGATTCCGCGGCTGATGGGACCGGCCCTGCTGACGCTCGCGCTGTACCTCTGGGATGCCCTCACCGGGACGCACCCGTCGCGGCGCAGGGAATTGCGCTGGATCTGGCAGACTGGGCTGCTCGCCGCGCTGGGCGTCGTGGTGACGGCCTGGAACCTGCTCCTGCGAACATAGGGCGCGTTCCGCGTTTGACGTGCCGGGCGGACGGTGATAGAAAGCAATACTCGCGCCGCGGCCCGCGTGGTCGCGCGCCTCCGGCACCCCGACGCTTGCCGCGCCCCGAAAGGACGACCGCCTCGTGACGTTTCCCGACATCGATACGACCGCCCAGAGCCCAGTCAACCTCACCCGCCAGAAGCGGCAGCTGGCGGACCAGGCGATCGCCCAGGCATCAGCGGCCGAGTGGGCCGAGGCAGCGGCGATCAACCGGAGGCTCCTGGAGCTCGGCCCGGACGCCGAATCGGAGAACCGCCTGGCCAAGTCGTTGTGGGAGCTCGGCGAGTTGCGGGCCGCCCGCGAGCACTACCAGACCGCGCTGGCCCTCGATCCGACCAACCGGATCGCCGAGCGCAACATCGATCGACTCAAGGTCCTGCTGGTCGCCACCGGCGAACGGACGGTACCGGCCCAGGCGGGCAGCAAGGCGCCGATTAGCATCTTCGTCGAGGAGACCGGCAAGACCGGCTTCGCGTTCCTGACCGACCTGCCCGATCCGCGTCAGCTGGCCCAGGTGAACCCTGGCGATGCGGTGGAGCTGACACCGGAGGGCAACCGGCTGATCGCCCACAGCAACGGCGTCCGGATCGGGGTCGTCGAGCCGCGGGTGGCGGCGCGACTGCTGAAGTTGATCGCGGACGGCAACAAGTACGCGGCCGGGGTGACTTCGCTGGGCGACAAGGACGTGCGGATCATCCTGCGCGAGATCTTCCAGGACCCGACCAACTACGGCAAGGTCAGCTTCCCGACCGCGGCCAAGTCCACCGACCTGCGTCCCTACACCAAGGGCACGCTGGTCCGCGAAGAGATGGACCTGGAGGAGGACCTCGAGGACGACGAGGAGGACGATGAGATCTTGGATCTCGACCGCGTCCTGCCCCCCGACTCCACGACCGACGAGGCGTTCGAGGACGAGCCCGACGAGCTCGACGAGCCGTAGCCGCCGCCGATCCGGGACACTCGCTCCCGGTTTTTGACAGGATCGCCCCGGCGCCGTCGCCGGCCCTGCTGGCCGCCCGGATCGAGCTGCACAGTGGGCCCGGCGATGTTGTCGCCGACCTGTTCGGGCGCGGCGGCTGGGTGGCTCGCACGGCGGTTGATCTGCAGCGTCGCGGCGTGTCGCTGGAGTCCAGCCCGCTGACCCGAATGCTCGCCGAGGTCGTCCTGCGGCCTCCGGACGTGCGCCACCTTGACGCTGCGTTCCAGGGGATGGCGGCATCGCCGCGAGGCGACACCAGCCTGAAGGTCTCGGTGGGCGACCTGTTCGCCACCCGCTGCGCGACCTGCGCCAGGATGCTCGTCGCCGACGAGATCGTGTGGTCGACCGACGACGAGGACGAGAGCCCGAATCGGGCCATGCCGGTCGCCCGGCACTATCGCTGCACCGTTTGCCGCGATCAACGCGGCGGTTCCGAGCAGCGCCAGGCGCCACTCGACGCCGACGACCTGGTCCGGGCGATGGCGGACCCGGGTGCCGCGGCGATTCGATCGATGTTGCGCGCGCGGTTCCCCGACATCGGCGGCGCGCCCTCGCTGCCCGACGAGCTCCTCGCCCTGCACACGCCTCGCCAGCTGGTGGGCCTTGGGGCGATCCTGGAACGGATCGAGAGCGACCTGCGGGCCGCGCCGGTCCTGGCCGCCCTCCGGCTGGCGCTGCTCCACGCCATCCTGCCATCGAGCCGCCTTGTCACGCAGACGGGGCGTGCCGCCGCACTCCGGATAAGCGCCGGGCACGTCCGCCCGTCGACGGCCGCCCAGTGGCGGGAACGCAACCCGTGGCTCGCGTTCGAGGATGCGTTCCGCGGCGTCCGGGGCTTCATCCAGCGTCTGGATGGCGGGGCGCTGGGTCCAATCCAGGCACGGCTGGGCGAGGACCTGCGAAGCCTGGGGGAGGGGACTGCGACGGCAGTCCTCGGGCTGAGTGGGCCATCCGGTTTGCTTTCTCTGCGCGACGACGCCGGCGCCCATGGACGAACCGGATCGACCCCGCGGATTCGGCTGATCCTCGGCCAGCCACCAATGCGCCCCAACCTGGAGCGGCTGGCGGCCAGCTACCACGGCACCGCCTGGGTGCTCGGACGAGAGGCCGCCGCCCTGCTCCCGATCGATGCCCTGGCGGCATCGTCCCTGCGCCCGCCGTGGAGCTGGCAGGTTGCGTCGATCGGGCGCGCCCTCGACGCGGTCGAACCGGCAATGGCTCGCGACGGGCGGGTCGTGCAGCTGGTCGACGGCGGCGCCGAAGCGGTGGTCGCGGCGGTGATCGGTGGCGCGTCGGCCGGGTACCGTGTCCTGAGTGCCCGGCTCGCCGACCCGGACGACGACGCGGCCGGCATCGTCGAGTTGCTCCCGCCCGGGGCTGTCCTGCCGCCCGGACCGCGGACCCGGGCGAACGTCGGGCTCGAGCCGACGGCCGGTGGGGCCGGCGATCCCGACCTCGTACCTGGGCGCGGCCTGTTTGCTCCGCCCGAGCGCTTCGATCAGCGTCCGTTCTCGGCCGTCGATGCCGCCCGCACGGTGACCGAGACGACGGTGGACACCCTGCGGGCTCGCGGTGAGCCGGCGCGCTACGAACGGATCCTGGGCGAGGTCCTGGTCGGCCTCGATCGAGCCGGTCAGCTGCGACGGCTCGCGTCGGCAACCGACTCGACAGCCGCCGTCCCGTCCGCGCCGACGGCAGAGCCATTCGCCGACGTCGCGAGTGGCGGCGTCGCGGATCCTGCGGAGGAGGTTGCCTCCACCGACGGGGACGCCTCGACCGGCACAGCCGGCACCGGCGCACCGGCGCGCGTCCGTAGAGCCGTCACGGAACGGGACGTCCTCCCGGATCCGGTCGAGGGCCTGCTGACCCTGATCCGCGACGAGCTCGGCCGGCCCACCCAGAGCCGCCTGGTCGAGATCGAGTCCGGTCGATGGTGGCTGGCCGATCGCGCCGATCGGGAGGCCGCCGCGGTGCCCCTCGCCGATCGCGTGGAATGGGCCGTCTTCAGCCTGCTGTCCACCGCGGGGCCCATGCCCGAGCGTGCCTTCTACGAGCGGATTGCGGCGCTGTTCACCGGCCATGACCTGCCCGACGAGGGCCTGGTCCGCGCCTGTCTCGACAGCTATCGCAGCCTCGCCAGCACGTCCGAGCGGCTGATCACCGGCGACGACCTGCTGCGCCGGAGCCAGGAGCACACGGAGACGCTGGCGCGGCTCACCGACGCGGGGCACCGCCTGGGAATGCGGGTCTGGATCGGGCGCCAGGAGCACAGCCGGCGGACACGCGATGGCCAGCTCTCCGATCGGTTGTCCGAGCGCGAGCTGCGCGCCTACCTTGGTGGGATCAGCCGAGCGGCCGAGGACCTGGCCAACGTCGACGCGATCTGGTACATCCGGGGCAAGGTCGCGTTCCTGTTCGAGGTGGAATGGACGGCCATGCTCGGCGAGCCACTCCTGCGGCGGCATGTCCGAATCCCGCCGGACCCGTCGCTCGTTCGCTTCCTGGTCATCGTCCCCGAGCGAGCCGAGCTGGTCCGCTACAAGCTGGCGCGCTCGCCGCTCTTGCGAGCCGCCATCGACGAGGCCAATTGGCACATCGTGAAGGCCGATCATCTACGCTCGTTCCTGGGCCGGGATCCACTCGACCTGGGGGACCTGGAACCCTATCTCGGCCTCGATCCGATGGTTGAGCGGGGCGGCGAGCAGATCCCCCTGTTCGGCGGCTGATGGCCCCGGACGCCAGGCTCGACCGGCGCATCCGACAGGCCCCAGCAGGAGACCCACCGTGACTTCCAACGATCGGGCGCTGACGCCCGTCAATCAGCTGGCGGACCGGTTCTGGGAGGCGATCCTGGAGCTCAACCCGACGACCGCCACGTTCTACGGCGACGACCGCTATGCCGACCGGCTGGAGGACCCCGGACCCGAGGGCCGCGCCCGCAACCGGTCGCTGATGGAACGGACGGCGGCCGAAGCAACGGCGATTGCCTCCGACGGGCTGCCGACCGAGGAACGGATCACCCGCGACATGCTCAAGGTCATCGCCGAGCTCCAGATCGAGCAGGACGACCAGGCCCTCCACCAGCTGCGTGTGGTCGACCAGATGACCGGACCCCAGCAGCTCCTCCCACAGCTCACCCAATTCCAGCCGGCGGACACCCCGGAGCGTCTCGAGGCATTCATGGCCCGACTCCACGCCTATCCGGCGTTCATGGCGGCCAACGCGCAGCTCCTGCGCGACGGCCTCGCTGCCGGGCTGACCGCGTCACGGATCGTGGCCGAGCGGACGATCGCCCAGGTCGAGCGGATGCTCGAGGTGCCGATCGAGTCAGCGATCGTGCCCTCGATGGTCAAGGTCGCCTCGGAGGGCGACCGCGAACGTGTCCGCGAGGTCGTCCGCGACGTCGTCTATCCGGCCGACCGCGCGTTCCTCGACGCCCTCCAGGGCAGATACCTGGCCGCGACCCGCGAGGACCCGGGGCTATGGTCCGCGCCAAACGGTGAGCAGCTCTACCGCACCGCCATCCGCAGCTGGACGACGCTCGAACTGGACCCCGAAGAAGTCCACCAGATCGGGCTGGCCGAACTCGAGTCGATCGAGACGGAGCGCCGCGTGATCGCTCGGGCAGCCGGCCACGGCGACGACACCGCGGCATACCGGGCGGCCCTCGATGCCGACCCGCTCAATGCTCCACCAACGAAGGCGGCGCTCGTCGAGCGGGCAGCCGATGACATCGAGCGGGCGCTGGCCTCCGCACCGCGGTATTTCGGGGTCCTGCCACGGGCAGCGTGCGAGGTTCGCCCGGTCGAGGAGTACAAGGAGAAGGACGCTCCGTTCGCCTACTACTATC
Organism: Candidatus Limnocylindrales bacterium; assembly: GCA_046708025.1. GTDB lineage: Bacteria > Chloroflexota > Limnocylindria > Limnocylindrales > CSP1-4 > SPCO01. The sequence continues at coordinate 887 of JBKKDW010000223.1, read as the reverse complement.
CGCCGGCGCCCGACGGCTCCCGACCGGGGATCTACTACGCCAACGGGTACGACCTGCCCAGCCGCAAGTACACCAAGCTCGCAAGCACGACCTACCACGAAGCCGCGCCCGGCCACCACTTCCAGATCTCCCTGGAGATGGAGAATCCGGACCTCATCACCTTCCGCCGGTTGGGCTCGCGAATGGTGGGCGGCGCGTACGTGGAGGGCTGGGGGCTGTACAGCGAGCGCCTGGCTGACGAGATGGGCCTCTTCCGCGACGAGGCCGAGCGTTTCGGGATGCTCGATGCCCAGGCCTGGCGAGCGGCTCGCCTGGTGGTCGACACGGGGCTGCATGCCCTGCGCTGGCCGCGCCAACGCTCGATCGACTTCCTGCGGTCGGCCGGGCTCTCGGAGACGGACGCCGTGATCGAGACGGACCGCTACATCTGCTGGCCGGGGCAGGCGCTGACCTACAAGATCGGGCAGCGCGAGATCGAGCGACTGCGGGCGGAACTGTCGGCGCGCGACGGCTCCGCCTTCGATCTCAAGGCGTTCCACGATGCGGTCCTGGGCCACGGATCGCTGCCGCTGGCGACGCTGACCCGGGAGCTTCCGAACTGGCTGGTCACCCCGGTCTGATCGGAATGCGTTGCCAACAGGCACCGCGCTTCTTGCCGTGACAGTCAGCCGGGGCGCACCATGCCTATCCTCACCGGACCACCCTGCTCAGGAGGAACCCCATGCCCCGGACCAGAACGAGTCACCGTTCCCGCCTCGTGGGCCTTGCCGCCGTGTCTGCGCTGCTGGTTTCTGCCGCGCCTGCGACCGCCGGCGACGCCGGCTTCAAGACGTCCCAGCCCCCGATGCTCACGGGCGTTGTGGCCGGCGTCCAGGTGGAGGCCCTCA
>JBKKDW010000222.1:0-3907 GCA_046708025.1 Candidatus Limnocylindrales bacterium | reverse complement strand
GTAGGCCTCCTCGGTCGCGACGATTCCCCCGCCGGTCCCGCCCAGGGTGTACGCGGGACGAACGATGGCCGGCAGTCCGATCTGCTCGAGTGCCGCGTGCGCGGATTGGTCGCGCGCCGCCTGCGTCACGCCCTCGACGATGGCGGACGGCGCATATGGCTGACCGATCCGCTCGAGCAGGTCGCGGAAGGCTTCGCGGTCCTCGGCCATCCGGATCGCCTCGAGGGGCGTGCCAAGGAGCCGAATGGCGTGGCGCTCGAATACGCCGGCATCGGCCATCGCGATCGTCAGGTTGAGTGCGGTCTGGCCTCCCAGGCCAGCCAGCAGCCCGTCTGGTCGCTCCCTGGCGATCACCGCCTCGACAGCCTCGACGGTCAGCGGCTCGAGGTAGATCGCATCGGCGACAGACGGGTCGGTCATGATCGTGGCCGGATTCGAGTTGACCAGGATCGTCCGGATGCCCTCGGCCCGGAGGGCGCGACAGGCTTGCGTGCCGGCGTAGTCGAACTCCGCCGCCTGGCCGATCACCACCGGCCCAGAGCCCAGGATCAGGACCGACTCCGGCCTGGGTGCCGGGGCGGTCACGCTGGGAATCCCGAGAAGGCCGCGACCGCCCGAGCCGGGCCGGGCCCGCAGGCCCCACGGGCCGGCTGGGCAGCTGCCGACGCGCGGGCCTGGCCCCGCGCAACCTCAGGCCGGGCAGAACCCCGGCCGCGTGCGCCAGCAATCCTGCCTTGCGTCCTGCAGGTGATCCTAGGGCGCGATCGGATGGGCGTCGTGGGCCCCGCGTCATGATTCGAGGACTGCCACGGCCTCGTCGTCACGCTTGGCGACCTCGACTCGGACGGGCCCGCAGCCTTTCTGTAAGGCCGGCGATGCTCCCAAGGGCGCCCAAGGCGCACGATGTGGACCGTTGGCACGAAAGCTGACGGCCGCAGGACCCGCGGCCTGGGAACCCTTTGACCGTCCGCCGGAATGCCGCCCACCCTCCCGGTCATCGGCGCCCGGCGGTGGCCGCCACGAACCGATCGAAGACGGCCAGCGCGTCGAGCGGTCCGGGCGCCCCCTCCGGGTGGTACTGGACGGTCTCGATCGGCAACTCGCGGTGGCGCAGCCCTTCCACCGAGCGATCGTTCAGGTTGATCTGGCTGACCTGGAAACCGGACCCGGCGGGCAGCGAATCGCCCACCACCTGGACCTCATGATTCTGGGCCGTCACCTGGACCAGGCCGAGCTCCAGGTCCTGCACGGGGTGGTTGGCGCCGTGGTGCCCGAAGCGCAGCCGTCGCGTGTCGGCGCCGGCAGCCCGCCCCACGATCTGATGGCCAAGGCAGATCCCCAGCAGTGGGCGTCCGTCCGCGATGATCGCCTGGGCGAGGGCGACCTGCGGCCCCAACCGGGCCGGATCACCCGGACCGGGCGACAGGACGATGCCGTCGATGTCCGAGGCGAGGACGTCGGATGGGCCTGCGCTGTACGGGAAGAGCCGGACGCTGGCGCCGCGGTGACGCATGGCGCGGACGATGTTGGCCTTGAGTCCGAGATCGACGATCCCGATCCGGGGACCACCGTCCACGTGGGCCGGATACTCGGTGATCGCGGGCGGCGACACCTGGCCGACGAAGTCCTGGTCCTCCCAGCGCGCGACAGCTCGGGCGGCTGTGACGGCGCGGGCGGCGGCGACGGTGGCGTCGACCTGGGCCGCTCCCGGTGCGGTGACGACTCCCCGGAGGCTCCCATGCGTGCGCAGGTGCCGCGCCAGGGCGCGCGTATCGATGCCGGCGATGGCCGGGATGCCGGCGTCGCGCAGGAGTGCCGCGAGCTGTTGGGCGCCATCGAGCACCGCCGCCGTCGCGTTGGCCACCACCAGGGCGCGCAGCCACGGTCGGACCGACTGGTCGTCGTCGAGGAGCCGTCCGTAATTGCCGATCAACGGAAAGGTCATGACCACGATCTGGCCGGCGTAGGACGGGTCCGTGCACACCTCCTGGTAGCCGGTCTGGCTGGTGTTGACCACCAGGTCGCCACCGGCCGCGATCGGCGCGCCAAACGCGACACCCGGAAAGATCGAACCATCCTCTAGCGCCAGCAGTGCCGGCCCAAGGTTGCCGATGCGCGGGTCGACGACGGCGGACGCACGCGGCGACGGAGGGACGATCACGAGGCCCGGGCAGCGTCCATCGAGGGATCATCGGGAAGGGGCGCACCATGGGCGCGGGCGTGGCGGAACCGTCCGCCGATAGGCCGTGGCACGGTCGACCAGCCTCCTTCCCGGCCTCACTGGACCGGTACGCCGGCCTCTCGGGACCGGCCATGAAAGGACGGCGTCAGGGTATCAGAGGCAGACTGGCAGGGCTCGGCGGCGGACGCGCGGCGTGACGCGCGGCGTGTCGCGCGGCGAGAAGCGCGGCGTGACGCGCGGCGAGAAGCGCGGCGTGACGCGCGGCGTGTCGCGCGGCGAGAAGCGAGGCGGTGGATCAGGCCGAAACGGCCCGACGGCCCCTGAGGTGGAAGAACGCCCAGGTCGAGGCCGTCGCGATCGCGAACACGGCCACCACGGCGAACGCCGCGATCACCTTGGTTTCGGCGAAAGCCTCGAGGTAGCTCTTGTTCTGGTTGAGCAGCAGATGCCAGAACAGGAAGCCCGAAAGGCCGAATGTCACCGCCCAGACGACCCGGTTCCATCGAGCGATCGTCGCCCCGTCCATGAAATCGATTGGGATCATGTTGAAGAAGGCGCTCTCGAGGCCGGCCACGAAGACGATTGCCGCGACCGCCTCAAGGAGCCCCAGCATCCACGATTCCTCGGCCTGGCCCGCGGCACGGAGCGGCACCAGGAGTAGCCACGCGGCCATGCTGGCGGCCAGCAGGAGCAGCGTCGGAATGAGCACCATCTCCGCCTGCTGTCGGCGGCCCAGGGCCACCGGAGCAAGGACGACCGCCGACGCAACAAAGCCGTACAACACGCCCGGCTTGAAGTCGATGATGCGCGAGATGATGACCGAACCGACGGCGATCGAGAGGGCGGCTCCGTAGATTCTCATTCCGGCTGGCACGTGCAGTCGCAGGTTGCCAATCAGCACGGATCCGCCCTCGGCCAGGTAGGTGACGATGCCGAGGCCGGCCAGCAGCGAGACGAACATGATGACGCTGCGACCATCGAGTCCGAAGTCCGGGCTGAGGAAGCCATAGATCAGAGCGGTCAGAACCAGGACGACGACGAGCCGGCCCAGAGCCCCGGCTCGGCCGCCTCGCGGGACGCCCGGGAGACGTGCCGCCATGAGCCCGACCAACGGAGCGGCGACTGCCGTCATCCGCCCGGAGACGCGGGCGAACCAGCCCTCGATCTGCGATCGGTTCTCATCGAGCGTTGCGTTGAACAGGGCGCTGGTCAGGCCGATCGCCAGCAGCAGGATCATGGCCAGCAGCAGATTGGTGCCGATGACGTCGAGGTCCCAGGCCACATGGTCAAGATCGGTGACCGAAGCCACCAGCGCGGATCGCACCGCGGTGGTCGGGACGACGAGTCCGGAGATCTGTCCTTCAGGCCCGCCACCGCCTGTTGTGGAACCGGCGGCAGGCGAGGCGCTCGGTTCACCCTGACCGACCGAGCCGAGGACGGCGCCGGTGGGCGTTGGGGCGGGACTCTCGGCGGAACCGACGGCGCCACCGGGGTCACTGCCGGAGGAGCCTTGGCCACTCGCCGAGCCTCCCGAGCCGTCGGGCGGCCCGCTGCCGGTTCCCGACCCCGCGGCGTCGGGACCGGGTGTCGGACTGGGCGCGGGGATTGAACCGGGCGCCGGCGCTGGCGCCGCGCCGGGGATCGGTGTCGGGTCGGCGTCAGGATCTGTCGTGGCGCCGGGCGGCGGCGTCGGTGTCGCGCCAGGCGGCGGGGTCGGGGTGGGGG
>JBKKDW010000221.1:0-15625 GCA_046708025.1 Candidatus Limnocylindrales bacterium | reverse complement strand
CCGGGATCAACATCCCGGACTCGCCGACCGTTCCGGGCGGGCTCCAGTTCACCAGCACCGGCACCGTCCAGGCCGACATGCTTCGGGTCAACACGGGCATCAAGCCGAACGCGGCCGGCGCCTGCGTGTTCGGAGTCGCTGGTGGCGGCACTCCGAGCAGGCTCGGCCCGATTGCCGGCGACCTGTGCGGCTTCCCGAACGGCCGTCGACTCCTTGACGACGTGACCGATATCGAGGTCCGCGCCGTCGTCGAAGGGTACGGCCCCACGCTCAACGCGGTCCTGGGCGTGCCCAACCGCAGCCCGAACAACATCATCGGCGACGGTGTCGACGAGAACGACATGCCGTTCCTGACGGTATTCCCGTACGCCGCCACACCGCACGCCGGCTATGAGCACACCCACCACCGGGCAGGCCCAGCCGTCTCCTGATCGCGACTCCGTCGCGACTCCAACGGCCCGGATCGCATCGGCGGTCCGGGCCTCTTTCTGTCCGGACGACCGGTTGACACGCCCTGGTCGCACCTCGATGATGCGCTGGGCATGCATGCACATCTGTTCAGTACATCTGTATCGTGAGCAATGTTGAGCAGCTCGTCCGGGTGAGCCGCCTCTACTACGAGCTGGGTGAAACCCAGAACGCGATCGCCGAGCTGGTCGGGGTCACCCGGCCGCAGGTGTCACGGCTGCTGAAGCGCGCCCGGGCGGAGGGGATCGTCGAGATCCGGATCGTCGACTCGACCGCCGTCGAGAGTCCGGCCGCGCACTCGCTTCGGCACCGCTACGGGCTCGACGCGGTCCACCTGGCGCCGACGATTGCCGGCCCGGAGGATCTGACCCGCCGGATGGTCGGCCGGCTCGCCGCCGAGGTCCTGCGCGCCGCGGTCCGGCCTGGCGCCACGGTCGGGATCGGCGACGGCGCCTTCGTGTCGGCCACTGCCGATGCCCTCGAGGAAGGCGCGATCCCGGTAGCGCTGACCGTCGTTCCCTTGTGTGGCGGGTTCTGGTCAACCGGCCCGGAGCGCGAGCCTTACCGTCGGGTCGGCGAGGCGTTGGGGGGACAGGTCCGCGGCCTGATGGCCCCGGGACTCGTTGATGACGCCGCCACGAAGACCGGGCTCGTCGCCCACGCGGGTGTCCGGGCGATCGCCGACCTGTGGGAACGCCTGGACGTCGCCCTGTTCGGGATCGGCGGGCCGGCCTGGAGCAGCTCGCTGGTCGGCGGGCCGATCGAGCGCCGGCTGGCCGCCGCCGAGGCCGTTGGCGAGGTCCTCGTGGCACCGTTCGACCTCGATGGGCGGTTCGTCTGCTCGGCCCTGCGCAGGCGCGTGATCGCATTCGATGCCCGCCGCCTTGGCCGCGTCCCGGCAGCGATCGGCGTGGCGGCCGGCGAGGGCAAGGTCCGGCCGATCCTCGGAGCCCTGCGAGCCGGCGTGGTGCGCACCCTGGTGACCGATATCGCCACCGCGGAGGCGGTCGTCGCGCTCGACGCGGCGACAATCACGGCGCACGACCGGGTTCCACGATGACGGGTCGCGAGCCGGCGATCCTGGGCCTGGACCTGGGCACGACGGAGCTGAAGGCGGGCCTCGTGACCACCGACGGCCGGGTCCTTGCCCTGGCCCGCGGCGGCTACGGCCTTGACCGCCGCGGCGGCCGCGGCTGGGCTGAGCAGGATCCGGCAGCCTGGTGGTCGGCCCTGGTCAGCGCGGTTCGTACGCTCCGGGTCAGCGCGCCGACGGAGGTCGTGGCGATCGGCGTGGATGGCCACGGACCGACACTCGTCGCCGTCGATGCGCGTGGCGAGGCGACCCGACCGGCGATCACGTTCCTCGACTCGCGGGCGCAGGCCGAGGGCGACGAGCTGGCGGCGCTCACCGGCATTCGCGGCTGGGCCCTGGGAGGGCTTCCCGCGGCCCTCTGGGTCGAGCGGCACGAGCCGGCAGTGGCCGCTTCGACGCGCTGGTACCTGGCGACCTGGGAATGGATCGCACTCCGGTTGTCGGGAGAGGCGGGGGCGCCGCTGGTGCCCGACCAGTCCATCCCGGATCCGGGCCTGGTCGCGGCTGCCGGCGTTCCGGCAGAGCGCCTCCCGAGGGCGACCTGCGCCGGCCAGATCGTGGGACGGCTGAGCAGCGACGCCGCCGACGCCCTGGGTCTCCAGGCCGGTATCCCGATCGTCGGCGGAATGGTCGACGCCTTCGCGAGCTACCTGGGCGCCGGCCTGCTCGAGCCGGGCGATGCCTACGATCCGGGCGGTTCGGCCGGCGGCTTCGGTGTCTACTGGGATCGGCCACTGGACGTCCCGGGCGGGTTCGTCACACCCGCGCCGCTCGCCGGCCGCTTCAGCGTGGGCGCCGCGATGGCCGCCACGGGCCGGGCGCTGGACTGGTATCGCGTCAGCATCCTGGGCGGCACGATCACCACACGTGCCCTCCTGGCCGAGGCGGCTGCCACGCCGCCGGGTGCGGACGGCCTCGTCTTCCTGCCCTACCTCGCCGGCGAGCGCTCGCCGATCTGGGATCCGGAGGCCCGCGGCGTGCTGGCCGGCCTGACCCTGGGCCATGGGCGCGGCCATGTCGCCCGGGCGATCGTGGAAGCCTCCGCCCTGGCCATCCGCCACGTCGCTGCCCCGATGCTGGCGGCCGGCGTCCGGGTGACCGAGATGCGAGTGTGCGGCGGCCCGGCTCAGAGCGGGTTGTGGAACACGGTCAAGGCCGATGTGACCGGCTTTGACGTGGCAGTGCCGGCGGTCCTGGAAACGGCCGTGCTGGGCTCGGCGATCCTGGGCAGCGTTGGCATTGGCGTCCACCGCGATCTCCCGACGGCGATCCGCGCGATGACCCGGATCGAGTCGCGGATCGAGCCGCGGCGTGAGCTCGCTCCCATCTACGACCGGCTCTACGACGCGTACCTCGCGCTCTACCCGGCGACCGCGCCGATCCTCCGAGCGTTCGGGGGGACGTCGGCGTGAGCGCCGCCCCATCCCCAGCCGCCGGCGCGATCCGCCTGCAGGCGGTGGACTTCGCCTTCCCGACCCGGACCGGCACGCCCCTGCCTGTGCTCGACGGGATCGACCTTGCGGTACCGGGCGGCGGGATTGTCGCGCTCATCGGGCCAAATGGCTGCGGCAAGTCGACCCTCCTTCGAGTCATCGCCGGCCTGCTGGCCCCAGGGCGTGGCGAGGCCCAGCTCGATGGCCGGAGGATCGCCGGCCCGGACCCTCGGATCGGGCTCGTCTTCCAGGAGCCACGACTCCTGCCGTGGCGTTCGGCTGCCGACAACATCACCTACCCGCTGGAGCTGGCCGGCTGGCCGGCCGCCCGGCGGGGCGACCGCCTGGCGACCCTGACCCGACTGGTCGGGCTCGATCCTGACGTCATCGCCTCTCGCCCGGCGGACCTCTCGGGTGGCACCAGCCAGCGCGTGGCGCTCGCCCGGGCCCTCGCCCTGGAGCCCCAGGTGCTCCTGCTGGACGAGCCATTCAGCGCGCTCGATGCCCTGACCCGCGAACGCTTCGACCTGGAGCTGCTGCGCCTCTGGGAGGGTGCGGCGACGACCATCGTCATGGTCACCCACAGCATCCCCGAGGCGATCCTGGTTGCCGACCGGGTCATCGTCATGTCCGCCCGTCCGGGTCGTGTCATCGCTGACATCCCGATCGAGCTGGCCCGGCCGCGCACGATCGCCGATCTCGACGAGGCGACCGTTTCGGTGGCCTCCCGTGCGATCCGGGCGCACCTGGCTGACCCTGCGGCAGCCGCACAGGTTCCGGTGGAGATCGCCTCGTGAACCGGGGCGCATGGTTGTCGGTGAGTGCTGTCTTCGCCACCTTCCTGCTCGCCTGGAAGATGATCGTCGTGCTGAGCGGTTTGCCGCCGTTCATCCTGCCGCCACCCGAGGCGGTCGCCAGCCGGTTCGTCGGCGCGTGGTCGGACGGCACGATCCCGTCGCACCTCGGTACAACATTGGTCGAGGTGGCGCTCGGTTTTGCCGTCGGGGCGGGGCTCGCGCTCCTCGTCGGCTACGCGCTGGCCCGCAGCGCGGTGGTGGAGCGATTGCTGTCGCCCTATCTCGTGGCTGCCCAGGCAACGCCGATCCTGGCGCTCGCGCCGCTGTTCGCCCTGTGGTTCGGTTCGGGGTTGCTGGGCAAGGTCGTGATCTGCGCCCTGATCGTCTTCTTCCCGGTGGCAATCGCGACGATGGTCGGCATCCGGTCGGTGGACGCGCGCCTGCTGGAGCTCGGCCGCAGCCTGCGCGCGACCCGTCGCCAGGTTCTGACCAGTCTTGAGATTCCGGCCGCCCTGCCGAGCATCCTGGGTGGGATGCGAGTGGGGGTCACACTCGCGGTGGTCGGCGCGATCGTCGGCGAGTGGGCAGGCGCCGATCGCGGGCTCGGCGTCCTGATCAACCTCGCGCGCGGCTCGCTGTTCGATATCCCATTGATGTTCGCGACGCTGCTGACGATCGCGCTCGTCGGGATCGCGCTGTACCTCGTCGTCGTTGTTGTCGAGCGCCGCGTCGTCGGCGCGCGATAACGCAGCCCAGATCGATCGGAGGCTCCTGTGTCGTCATTGCGTTCCCATCTCGCGCTGGTCGGTCTCGTCGGCAGTCTGCTGTTGGGGGCCTGCACTGCCGGGGCGTCCGCCACGCCGCCGGCCAGCTCGGTCCCGCCGGCCGCCTCCACCTCCGCCGCGGCCTCGGCTCCCGGCTCCGCGCCGACCGACGCGCCGATCAAGCTGACCGTGGGTCTCGGCTACATCCCGAGCGTCCAGTTTGCCCCGTTCTATCTCGCCCAGCAGGCCCGCTACTACGCCGAAGCCGGCCTGGAGGTCGAGTTCCAGAACAAGATCGATCCGGACCTGATTACCCTCGTCGGCGAGGGCGCCATCGACGTCGGGATCGGCGACGGCACGAGCGTCATCCCGGCGGTCAGCCAGGGCATCCCGATCCGCTACCTGGCCACGATATACGGCCAGTTCCCGAACGTCGTCTTCGCCAAGGTCTCGTCGGGGATCGCCACGGCAGCCGATCTCGAGGGCAGGAAGGTCGGGACGCCCGGCCGGTTTGGCTCGGGCTGGATCATGCTCCAGGCGCTGCTCGGTTCGGCCGGCCTGACCATCGAAGACGTCGAGATCGTGGAGTACCCCGACTTTACCCAGCGCGCCGCCGTCGCCCAGGGCGCGGTCGACGCGGCGACTGGCTTCGCCAACAACGAGCCAGTCCAGCTCGAACTCGACGGCGACCGGGCGATCATCCTCAGGGTCGACGGCGCGGTAGCGCTGCCGGGTCCCGGGCTGATCGCGGGAACCGCCACGCTCGCGTCGAAGGGAGCGGCGATCGCTGCCTTCGTGGAGGCGACCCTGCGGGCGATGGACGAGATCACCGGCGACCCAACCGTCGGCCTGGAGGCCGCGATCGTTGCGGTACCCGAGCTCGCCACGGCCCGGGACGCCCAGCTGGCGATCCTGGAGGCAACGATCGAGTCGTGGAGCGGGTCGGTCCAGGCGTCGGGCGGGCTCGGTGCCATCGATCGCGACGGGTGGACGGCCTCGATCGAGTTCCTGGCGACGCTTGGCCTCGTTCCCAACCCGGTCACAGTCGACGACCTCGTGAGTGCGGACCTCGTCACGATCGACTACTGATGGCGGTCTCGCGCGGAATGTTTGACCGCCCGCGCGTTCGTGGCCGGTGTCAACGTCCGGAGTCGAGTATCATGCGTGGTCCCCCGCCCGCATCCGCGTGCTGTGTTCCGAGTCGTGCAGGAGTCACCGTGAACAGTCGCCCTCCGGTCAAGCCCACGACGACGGTCGAGCCGTTCAAGCACGTGATCGACGAGTACAAACACCAGGCCCAGACGATCACCTGCACATGTGGCTGGCACGGCAGCTCGGCGACGCTCGACCGCGGCGGCTCCGAGTGGACGGCCCACTTGTTCGAGGTCCGCGGCAAGAAGCGCTAAGCGCGGCGCCGGGTTGTCTCGGCATGGGGGCGCATGCGTGCCTTGCCGGCCGCAATGCCCGCTCACGCAGCCTGGAGCTCGCGAGCTTCGCTGACGGCGTCCTGTACGGTGATGACCACCTTTCCTCGAGCGTGTCTCCCTTCCAGGTACCGGATGGCTTCGGGGACCTCGCACAGCGGGTAGGTTCGGTCGATGACCGGCGTGACCTTTCCGGCTTCGATGAGTCCTTTCAAGACATCCAAGTCCTCGGTGTTCGGGGTGCCCAGGACGGCGACCAGCCGCTGGCTGACGAACGGCGACAGCGCGATCGCTTTGAGGACCTGCGCCGCTGGTCCCAGCCAGCGGCCTCCTCCGGCCCCGGTGACGACCAACGTCCCCCTGGGAACCAACGCCCGCCTGAGTTCTGACAGCGAGCGGTTGCCCACGGTGTCAAGAATCAGGTCATAGCGCTGCGCGCCACCTGCGAAGTCCTCGCGGGTGTAGTCGGTGACATGGTCGGCCCCGATCGATCGGACCATCGCCACATTCCTCGTGCTGCAGACGCCGGTCACCTCCGCGCCATACGACCTGGCGATCTGCACGGCGAATGTACCGATGCCGCCCGAAGCACCATTGATCAAGACCTTCTGGCCGTGCTGGATCCGGCCTCGATCGCGCAGGGCCTGGAGGGCAGTCAAGGCGGTCATGGGCACGGCGGCCGCCTGCTCGAATGTCAGGTTGGCCGGCTTCAGCCCCAGCAACGCCTGATCGAAGCTGATGTACTCGGCGAAACCTCCCGTGTCGACTTCACCGAAGACCTCATCGCCTGGGCGAAATCGCGTCACGTCCTTGCCGACTGCCTCGACCTCGCCGGCCATATCGCTACCCAGAACGGTGCCGCTCCGTGGTCTGCGCAGGCCCCTCGACAAGCGGATGAGAAGGGGATCCGCGCGCATGATGCGCCAGTCATAGGGGTTGGCCGCGGCGGCGCGGATCCGGACGAGCACCTCATTGTCCTTTACGATCGGCTTGTCGATCTCCCTGAACTCCAGCACGTCTGCTGAGCCGTACGTGTCGAAGACGATGGCCTTCATGGTGTATCTCCTTCACTCCGCGGGTACTGGAACACGTCGTCGAGCGGAACTTCGAAGACTCGGGCGACCTGAAAGGCCATCTCAAGGGAAGGTGAATAGCGGCCCTGCTCGATGGCGATGACGGTTTGGCGGGTGACGCCGATCCGATCTGCCAGCTCCGCCTGCGTCATCTCTCCGTTGGCGAACCTGAGGCGTCGAATGTCATTGGTGACCCTGGTTGGTTTCACCATGGCTAGAAGCCTCGGCGGTAGGCGACGATCTTCACCGCCGAAGTGGTCAGCCCCGCCAGCACGAAGACCGAGAAGATCGCGTTGGCGATCCAGAAGTACTCGAACTCCGCCAACGCCATGCCGAGCGCGATCAATCCGCCTCCGTAGAGCACGAAGCTCCCGATGTATTCGCCGTACCGGTTGATTTCCTTGTCTCGCTGGTCGCTCTTGTCGGCCTCCCTGGGTGCGGCGATCGCGACCGCGACGTGAGCGACGATCAACAACGCGATCGCAACGGCCACGGTTCTCAGCATCGACTCCTGGTACGAGATCTCGCTGACCGGCATGCTCTGCAACTGACCCAGGATGTTCGCGAAGTAGAACCCCGGCACGATGACCGTGGCCACGGCGTAGATCCACGTGCTCTTTTCTTCGAATGACATCCGACGCTCCTATGTAAAAGAATGTTGACATGCCTAGAATGTAAACCGTCACAGACATCGTGTCAAGTATTCTAGACTCGGAGCTGCATTGAGCTCCCCGGGCAGTGGGCAGTGGGCCGGGGGTGATCGACGCTTTGGCCCAATCGGCGCGTGCTACGATCGCGTCTCGTGACTTCGGAGCTCCCTCTCCGGCCCCCGTTCGGCCTGCGCGCGCGGCTGCTGACGCCGCTCGCGGCGGGCGGGACGTACCACGAACCCGACGGCCTGTTGCTGGTCGACGGCGGGGGGCGCCTGTCGTTCGTCGGCGCGGCCGGCGATCGCCCGGCTGAGGCAGCCAGCGCAATCGATCTGCGGCCGTGGGTCGTGCTGCCCGGGATGATCGACCTCCATGCTCACCTGCCACAGCTTCCGAATGCGGGGCTGGGGGCCGGGCTCGACCTGCTGACATGGCTTGATCGGTACATCTTTCCGCTGGAACGCGACTTCGATGAAGAGACCGCCGAGCGCCTGGCGCCGATTGCCTGGCGGGCCTTCGCGGCGGCCGGGACCACGACTGCCGTGGTCTACGGCGCGGTCTACGAAGCGAGCCTGGATGCCGCCTTCCGTGCCGCCGAGGCCCACGGCATCCGGGCGGTGATCGGCAAGGTCATGATGGATCGGCTGACCTACGACTCGAGGATCGAGCCGAGTGCGATCCTCGAGCAGTCGCTCAGGGAATCCTCGGACCTGATCGGGCGCTGGCACGGTCGAGACGAGGGTCGGCTCCGCTTCGCGGTGACGCCTCGCTTCGCCGTGTCGTGCACGGCCGCGATGTTGCGCGAGTCGGCCGCGCTCGCCGCCGCGACCGGCGCCTACTGGCAAACGCACCTGTCCGAGGATCGCGGCGAGATCGCGGAGGTCGGGCGGCTCTTTCCCGAGGCGCTCGACTATGTCGATGTCTACGAGCGAGCCGGCGGACTCGGGGCGCGGACCATCCTGGCCCATGCGATTCACCTGTCGGATCGTGAGCTGGGCCGGCTCATCGAGTCCGGATCGCACATTGCCCACTGTCCGAGCTCGAACCTGTTCCTGGCGTCGGGGGTGATGCCCCTTGCTCGATTTCTCGAGGCCGGACTGTCGGTCGGGCTCGGGTCGGACGTGGCCGGCGGTCCGGAGCTGTCCATCCTGACCGTGATGCGGGTCGGGTTCTACGCGCAGAGCGCGATGCGGGTCGCGGGACTGTCGATCGGGCCGGCGCTCGGGCCGTTCGATTGGTTACGCCTGGGGACGCTCGGCGGGGCGACGGCGCTCGGGATGGAAGCGTCGATCGGCTCGCTCGAAGTGGACAAGGAGGCCGACATGATCGCGCTCGATCCGGCGTTCGTCGCGTCCGTGCCAGGGTCAACCGACGACGACCCCGAGGACCTCATGAGCCGGCTCATCTTCCGAACCCATCCCGACCTTGTCCGGGCCGCCTGGGTTCGTGGCCGGCGGCTCGAGGGACCCGACGCGCCGTAGGCCTGGACATCCGCGAGACGCATGCCGCGGTCGACAGGTCGCTCCTTGGTTCCCACCCGACCAGCATGACGATGGCCGCGTATCTGCCGCGTATCAGGAAGTCATCGCGCACTCACCCGCCGAGCTCGTCCAGGCCTGCGTGGCTGCGTGCACGACCTGGCCTGCGTGGCTATGTGCCCGGCTCCGTCCGACGACGTCGCAAGATGGTCGGTTATGGTCGCCCCATGCACACCGACTCCGCACGCCCCGTGATCGGGCACGCCGATCTGTTGATCGCAGGCGGCAGGTTGGTCGACGGAACCGGGACGCCGGCGAGGCCGGGGACCGTGGCGGTGCTGGACGGCCGGATCCACATCCTGACCCCAACCGATCCGCCGCCCGCCCACCCCGCCCGCACGATCGATGCGACCGGCAAGGTCGTCGCCCCCGGGTTCATCGATCTGCACAGCCACGGCGGGCTGGTGATCCTGGCCGATGGGCGCCACGAGCCGAAGGTCCGCCAGGGCGTGACCACCGAGGTCGTGGGTGTCGACGGCAACGGCTTCGCGCCGTTCCTTCGCCACGAGGATCTCGAGGCCTTCGTCCACCTGGACTCCGGGCTCGACGGCCGTCCGGAGATCGACTACGACTGGACGTCGGTCGACAGCTACCTGAGCCGCTACGACGACAAGGTGAGCCTCAACGTTGCGACGCTGATCGGCAATTCGCCGCTGCGTATTGCCGCGCTCGGCTGGGACGACGTCCCGGCCGACGCTACCGCCCTGGACCGGATGCGCGGCCTGATCCGCGACGGCATGGCCGAAGGCGCGTTCGGGCTCAGCTCCGGGCTCGACTACCCACCCGGCAGCTTCGCCACAACGGACGAGTTGGTGGCCCTGACCGCGGAGGCCGGACGCCACGGCGGCTTCTACCACAGTCACGTCCGCTACCCGCTCGGCGATCGTTACCTCGATCCGTTCCGCGAGGCAATCGAGATCGGCCGCCGAGCCGGAGCGCCGGCCCACATCACCCACTTCTATCATCGGCAGAGCCATCCGGGCGGCCCCGAGCCGCTGCTTCAGCTGGTCGACGACGCCCGCGCCGAAGGGCTCGACGTCACCTTCGATTCGTACCCGTCTGAATGGGCGGCTACCCGCCTGCTCATCCAGCTCCCGCAATGGATCCAGGCTGGTGGGCCCGGGCCGCTCAAGGAGCGCCTCGCCGATCGCGTGACGCGCGATCGGCTGCGGGTCGAATTCAAGGCTCGCGGCGCGGCTTATGCCAGCCCGGCCGGCTGGGCCGATGTCCGCCTCGCCGCTTTCCGTCGCCCGGAGAACCTGCCCTGGGAGAGCCGCACGATCGCCGATGTGATGAACGAGACCGGCCACGACGCGCTCGACGTCATCTGCGACCTGCTGCTGTCGGAGGACCTGGGCGTCGGCCAGGTTACCAGCGGACCATGGTCGGAGACGCTCCGCGATTTCGTCAGGCATCCGGTCGGGATGGTC
Source organism: Candidatus Limnocylindrales bacterium (assembly GCA_046708025.1). Classification (GTDB taxonomy): domain Bacteria; phylum Chloroflexota; class Limnocylindria; order Limnocylindrales; family CSP1-4; genus SPCO01. Next base: position 4,955 of record JBKKDW010000221.1, on the reverse strand, counting down.
GGCACGGACAGCACGTTCCTGGGCGCCAAACCCAGCCCGCGCACCTACGGCAGCTTCCCGCGGATCCTCGGCCAGTTCGTCCGCGACGAAGCCCTGCTCAGCCTTGAGGAAGCGGTCCGCAAGATGACCTCGGCGCCTGCGGCACGCCTCGGGCTTCGAGACCGTGGTGTCATCCGCGATGGTGCCGTGGCGGACCTGGTGGTCTTCGACCCGGCCACGGTCCGCTCGAACGCCACGTACGACGAGCCGCGCCGCTTCCCGACCGGGATCGACCATGTGATCGTCGCCGGCAAGCTCGTCGTCGATGGCGGCGTACACACGGGCGCTACTCCTGGACGGGGCTTGCGGCTCGGCATTGACTAAACTTACGCGCCGGCGCCTAGGGCATCGGGTGGCAATCGAGTTCCTGGATCTGGTCGAGCGGTCGACGCGGCTCCACGTCGAGTCGGTGGGTTCGGACGAGGAGGCCGAAGCCTGGACTTGGCTGCGTCGCCACGACGAACGGAGCTATTCGTTCGTTGATGCGACGAGTTTCGCGATGATGAGGACGCACAGGCTGCGCGAGGCGCTCGCCTTCGACGGCAACTACGCGGCGGCCGGCTTCACTGAGGTGCGAGGCTGACTCGCACGGAGGTCCTTGCGTCGGAGGACGTCCGCCAGGTGTTCAGGGTGATATCGTCGCTGCCCATGACGGTCCCGACCGAACCCGGGGACGCGCTCGTCATTCCGCCCGGCACGATCACGCCCGGCACGATCACGCCCGGCCGCGCGCGCGGCGCCGGACCGCTCCGACGAGAGGGCCCGGCCAAGCTCACCGGCGCCGCCAGATACACGGATGACCTGGTCTTCCCGGGAGCCTGGTACGGCGCGACGATCCGAGCGAACGACGCCCACGCGCGGTTCATTGCGCTCGATCTCGATCCGGCGTTCGATTGGTCGAAGGTGGTCGTCGTGACCGCCACCGACATTCCCGGCGACAACATCGTCAGCTCGATCAAGGCGGACCAGCCGATCCTGGTCCCGATCGGCGGCGAGATCCAGCACCACTCTGAGCCACTCGCGCTCCTGGCCGCCCCGGATCGAGCCACGTTGCGGGCCGCCCGGCACGCCGCGCGCCCGCGAACGGAGAAGCTGCCGGCGGTGTTCGACCCGCTCGCCTCCGACCACCTGTTTGCCGCCTACGAACTGGTGGCCGGAGATCCCGAAGCCGCGTTCGCCGCCGCCGACCACGTCCTGGAAGCGGAGTACCGGGTGGGCCACCAGGAGCAGCTCTACATTGAGAACAACGCGATGATCGCGGTCCCCGAGGAGGATGGCGGGGTCACGGTCACGGGCTCACTTCAGTGCCCCTACTACGTCCACGCCGCACTCAGGCGCGGGCTCGGCCTCAATGACACGCAGGCCCGGGTCGTCCAGGCGGAAACCGGCGGCGGGTTCGGGGGCAAGGAGGAGTACCCGTCGATGATCGCCCTGCACGCGGCGCTTTTGGCGGGCAAGGCCGGCCGGCCGGTCCGAATGATCTACGACCGTCACGAGGACCTCGCGGCGACCACCAAGCGCCACCCGGCGATCGTTCGTCACCGGACGGGAGTGACCAAGGATGGGCGGCTGATCGCCCAGGACATCGAGGTGGTGATGGACGGCGGTGCCTACTGCACCCTGACGCCGGTCGTCCTGTCGCGCGGCGCGATCCATGCCGGCGGTCCGTATCGCTGCCCGAACGTGCGCATTCGGGCGCGGGCGTCGCGCACGAACACGCCGCCCAACGGGGCATTCCGCGGCTTCGGGGCGCCGCAGGTCCAGTTCGCGGCCGAGACCCAGCTCAACCGGATCGCCGAGACGCTCCACCTGAGTCCGCTTGAGATCCGTCGGCGCAACGTCTACCGGATCGGCGACACGACACCGACCGGCCAGGTCCTGCACGACAGCGTGGCCGGCGAGGAGGTCCTGGAGCGGGCGGCCGAGGCCGCCGAGTTCGAGCGCCTCCGGGAGCGGCACGATTTGGCACGCGGCCGCAACGGCCGGCAATCGGCGTCCGGTAGCGCCGCAGGGTCGCCCATGCACACGGGTCGCGATCGGTTCGCCAGTGGCGTGGGCCTGGCGCTCGCCTGGCACGGCGCGGGCTTCACCGGTTCGGGTGAGGTGAAGCTGGCGTCGGTCGCGTCGCTCGAGCTGACCGCCCAGGGCGAGCTCCGGATCCTGACCGCATCGACGGAGATGGGGCAGGGGACGAAGACGATCTTTCCACAGCTCGTGGCCGAGGCGCTCGGCGTCCCGATCGACGCGGTCGAGCTGGCGCCACAGGACACCGCGTTCGTGCCTGACTCCGGACCAACGGTCGCCTCGCGGACGGCGATGGTCGTCGGCGGGCTGCTGATCACGGCCGCCCGGCGTCTGCGCAGCGAGGTTGAGGCCGCGACCGACGGCAGCTTCGCCGCGACCTACCGGGACTTCGCGCGCTCGCGCGGTCCGCTCCGGATCGACCAGCGCTTCGAGCCGTATCCGGGTGTCGGCTTCGATGACACGACCTACCGTGGCGACGCCTACCCGGCCTTCGGCTGGGCGGCGTGTGTGGCCCGGGTGGTGGTCGACCTCGACACCGGCGAAGTCCACGTCCGCGATGTCGTCGCCGCTGACGACATCGGCGCGGTCATCCACCCGGTCCTTGCCGAGGGTCAGGTCGAAGGCGGCACCCTCCAGGCGGTCGGCTACGCCACGAACGAGGAGATCAAGCTGCGCGATGGGCGTTACCTGAATGACCGCCTCGCGACCTACATCATCCCGACGTCGCTCGACGCTCCGCGCATCACCACGATCCTGGTCGAGGCGCCGTTTGCCGGTGCTCCCCATGGCGCCAAGGGTGCGGGCGAGCTGCCGATGGACGTCGGTGCACCGGCCGTGATCGCCGCGATCGCGGACGCGACCGGCTTCTGGATCGCCGAGCTGCCGGCCAGTCCGGAGCGAATCCTGGCGGCCCTGTCGGGGGTGGCTGCGGTGGCGCCACCACTGCCGGGCGCCTCGCAGCCGGCAACCTCGGTGCCGGCCGGATGACAGCCTTTCGGTTCTCCGTGAACGGGCAAACGGTCGAGGTGGACGTGCCGGGCATGCGCCGGCTGCTGGACGTGCTGCGGGAGGATTTGGCGCTGACCGGCACGAAAGAAGGCTGCGGGGAAGGCGAGTGCGGAGCGTGCACCGTCCTGCTCGACGGTGCGCCGGTCGACGCCTGCCTGGTGCCCATCTGCCAGGTCGACGGGAGCGCCGTGGCGACCGTTGAAGGGCTATCGGCCGTGGGCGGGCCGGCGTCGGGTCTGGATCCGCTGCAGGCCGCCTTCCTCGAGACCGGCGGCGCGCAGTGCGGGATCTGCACGCCCGGAATGCTGATGGCGGCCCGAGCCTACCTCAACGCGGGCGGTGGTCCCGACGACGACGCCATTCGCGAGGCGATCGCGGGCAACCTGTGCCGCTGCACCGGTTACACCAAGATCATCGAGGCGATCGCGCTGGCCGCCACCCATGGCGCTGGAGCGAACGTGTGAACGCTGGTCGCCACTGAGCCATGCCGATCGAACCCCCGGTCGCCAGCCCGCGCAGGCTGGCCGACGCCTATGCGGCGCTGGCCGAGGCGCCGGCTCGCCCGCTCGCCGGTGGCACGGACCTGATGGTCGCCCTGACCGGCGAGATCGGCGAATCGCCGGAGCGCCTGCTTGACCTGTGGCGCCTCGATGAGCTGCGTGGGATCGCCATCGATGGCGACGCGCTGTCGCTCGGCGCCCTGACGACCTACACCGAGATCCGCGGCTCGGCGCTCTGCCGCGAGCACCTACCGGCCCTGGTCGAGGCGGCGGCGACCGTCGGCGCCGCCCAGATCCAGAATCGCGGCACGATCGGCGGCAACATCGCCAACGCGTCACCCGCCGGCGACACCCTGCCGGTCCTGCTGGCGTGCGATGCCGTCTTCGTGTGCGGCTCGGGCCGTGGCCAGCGGGAGGTACCGGCGGAAGCGTTCTGGACCGCCTACCGAGAGACGGCGCTGGCCCCGGACGAGCTGCTCCTCCGGATCCGGATCCCGCTCGCGGCCGGGCGCGAGACCCGGTTTCGCAAGGTCGGGACCCGCCGCGCTCAATCGATCAGCAAGGTCGTGCTGGCCCTCGGCTACCGTGATCTGGGACCCGCGGCACCCTGGACGGACGTTCGCGTTGCCCTCGGTTCGGTGGCGGCCACGCCCATCCGCGCGCGGCAGACCGAGGCGGTCCTGGAGGGTCGCCCGCCGACCCGGGAGGCCGCCGATCAGGCCGCCGAGACCCTGGCCGGCGAGCTCCATCCAATCGACGACGTGCGTTCGACCGCCGAGTACCGCCGGCTGGTCGCCGCGCGGGTTCTGCACCGGCTGATCCGCGAGGCAGGTGGCTGGTGACGATTTCACGCCCGAGCCCGCTGCCGCCGATCGAAGTCCTCGACCGGATCTCCGCGGGGATCTTCGCCGCGACGCTGGCGCCGCTGTTCGAGGGCGCACCTCGATTCCTCGGTCGGCTGGCCGTCGCCCGCCCGTTCGGGTCGTTGGCGGCCCTGTTCGAACGCGCCCGCCAGATCGCCCAGGGGATGCCGGTCGCGGAGCAGCTCGAGCTGATCGACGCCCACCCGCGAGTGGGCGCTCCACCGGCCAGCGTGTCGGCCATGTCGTTCGTCGAACAGGGCTACGGGCAGGAGGCCGCCGACCTCGCGGCGCGCGAGGCTGAATCGGAGCGCGCCCGGGTCGCAGCCGAACTCGATCGGTTGAACACGGCCTACGAGGAGCGGTTCGGCTTCCGTTACTGCGTCTTCGTCGCCGGTCGGGCGCGGGCCGCGCTGCTCGCGGACCTCGAGGCGGCGCTCGGGGCCGATCATCGAAGCGAGATGGCCCGCGCCCGAGCCCCGGGGGGGGCCAAACCGGAAGCAAGCCCCGGGCAACGCGGCGC
>JBKKDW010000220.1:0-18973 GCA_046708025.1 Candidatus Limnocylindrales bacterium | reverse complement strand
GCGCCGACCTGTTCGAGTCGACCGCCGCCGAGAACATTGGAGCGATGATCCTGGGCGTCGGCGTCTATGCCATTGCCGTGGTGTCGGGCTGGCCGAACCCTCAGGCCTGGATCTTCTTCCCCCTCGTCATTCGCGCGTTTGGCCTGCTGTCCACGATCATTGCGATCTTCTTCATCCGCGGTCGCGAGGATGAGAATCCCATGAACATGCTGAACCGTGGCTACTGGGTCACCACGATCCTGTCCGTCGGGGCCCTCCTGCTGTGCACGAACGTGATGATGCAGACCAACGGCAATGCCCCGAGTGGATTGCCCGTCTGGGTCTACTTCTTCGCCGCCGGCGTGGTCGGCCTGGCAACGAGTGTCGCGTTCGTCTACATCACCCAGTACTACACCGCGGGCAGTTTCCGGCCGGTTCGCGAAATCGCCGAGGCTTCCAGGACCGGCCCCGCCACCAACATCATCTCGGGCATGGCGGTCGGCTTCGAGACGACCTTCGTGACCGCGATCACGATCGGCATCGCGCTGTTCGCCAGCCACTGGCTCGGTTCGCAGGCGGGCATCATGAACGAGGCCGGTCGCGACGTTGGCGGCATCTTTGGGACCGCGGTCGCAACCATGGGCATGCTCATGACCACGGCCTACATCCTGGCCATGGACACCTTCGGCCCGATCACCGACAACGCCGGCGGCATCGCCGAGTTCAGCCGGGCCGAGGCCGGCGCCCGCGAGATCACGGACCGGCTCGATGCCGTCGGCAACACGACCAAGGCGCTGACCAAAGGCTACGCGATCGCCTCGGCGTCACTGGCCGCCTTCCTGCTGTTCTCGGCCTACATTGACAAGGTCAACCTGATCCAGACCAATCGTGGCGGCGAGCTGATCACCTCGGTCAACCTGGCCGACGTCAACGTGTTCATCGCGGCGCTCATGGGCGCGATGCTCGTCTACTTCTTCAGTTCGCTGGCGATTCGCGCCGTGGGCACCACCGCCCAGGCGATCATCGTCGAGGTTCGCCGCCAGTTCCGCGAGATGCCCGGGATCATGGATTACAGCCAGCGCCCGGACTACGCTCGCGTGGTTGATATCACCACCAAGGCAGCCCTGCGCGAGATGATCCTGCCCGGCGTCGTTGCCGTGGCCACGCCGATCGTGGTCGGGCTGCTCCTCGGGGCGGAAGCCGTGGCGGGTATGCTGATGGTCGGTACGATCGCCGGCGTCCTGCTGGCCACGGTCCTCAACAACGGCGGCGGCGCCTGGGACAACGCCAAGAAGTACATCGAGTCGGGCAACCTCAAGGACGCCGAGGGCAACGTCCTCGGCAAGAAGACGGACGCGCATGCCGCAGCCGTCGTCGGAGACACGGTCGGCGATCCGTTCAAGGACACCGCCGGACCGTCGCTCCACGTTCTGGTCAAGCTCCTCGCGACCATCACCCTCGTCCTGGCCCCACTCTTCATTCGGTAACCGGCTTCATTCGGTAACCGGCAACGCTGGCATTGGCCGTACGGCGCGACAGCCATCGACATGGACACGCTCCTACAGGCGTTGGTCATGGGGATCGTTCAGGGGCTCACCGAGTTCCTGCCGGTCTCCTCGTCCGGGCACCTGATCGTGGTACCCTTCCTGCTCGGCTGGACCGACCCGTTCCTGACCTCGCTCGCCTACAGCGTGATGCTCCACATCGGGACGCTGGGCGCGCTGCTCGTCTACTTCCGGGCCGACTGGATGCGACTTGTGCCGGCCGGCCTTGGCGCCCTGCGCGATCGCTCGTTCCGGGGCGATCCGGACCGCCGGCTGGCCTGGTTGCTGGCTGTCGCCACGATCCCGGCCGCCCTCGCCGGGCTGCTCCTGGAGGACCAGATCGCGACCAGTCTCCGGGAGATTGGCCCGGTCACTGTCAGCCTGATCGCGGGCGGCGCGATTCTGTGGCTGGCCGACCGAACCGGGGCCCGCAGCAAGGGTGTCCACGACGTCAACCTGCCCACGGCGGTCGCGATCGGAGCCGCCCAGGCGCTGGCCCTGGTGCCCGGGATCAGTCGGTCGGGCATCTCCATCGCAGCAGCTCGATTCGCCGGCCTCGACCGGGCGGCCGCGGCGCGCTTCTCGTTCCTGATGGCCACGCCGATCACCGCCGGCGCGGCCTTGTTCGAGGTTCGCCGCCTCGTCGCCGGTGAGCTCGCGGTTGATGTCAGCGTCGGCCCGCTGATCGTCGGGATGATCGCGGCCTTCGCTTCGGGGGCGCTGGCGATCAGCGTCCTGCTGCGCTACCTCCAGGCGAGCTCACTCGACCTGTTCGTGTGGTATCGCGTCGGGCTGGCGGCGCTGGTTCTCGTCGTCTGGCTGGCGCGCTAGGCTGGGCGGGCGGACGAATGGAGGTCATGAAGCAGCTTCGCCAGCGGGCCATTCGCAACCTCGTCGAGCAGCGCCCGATCCGGACCCAGCAGGAGCTGGCCGCGGCCCTGCGCGACCGCGGATTCCGAACGACCCAGGCAACGATTTCGCGCGATGTCGCTGAGCTTGGCCTGATCAAGGTAAGCCGCGACGGTCCGATCGCCTACGCTCTGCCACCTCGGTGGATCGAGGCCGAGACGTCCGGCGAGGACCGGTTGCGCAAGCTGCTGGCCGATCCTTCGGTCGAGATCCACGAAGCCGGTCTGTTGATCGTCCTGCGCACGCTGCCGGGTGCGGCCCACGCCATCGCCGCGGCGCTCGATCGGGCACGCTGGCCGGAGGTCGCGGGCTCGATCGCCGGCGACGACACGCTGTTCGTGGCGTTCCCCGATCGAGGCTCGCTGCAGCGTGTCAAGCGACGGCTGCTGCGTCTGACCGAGGGCAGCTGACCGACGCCTTGACGTGCGTGGCGGCGCCTTTGACACCCACCGGTCGCGCGACTACTATTCGCGTCCAGTTCGGAACTTCAGGCGTGCGGCCGGACCGCGACTCGCCTGGAGTTCTTTCCTTTACCAAGGCAGCCGAGCGGTCCGTCCACATTCAGCGAACCTGCACCGCGGGGACCCGTCGCCGTGAACAACAAGCCCACCTATCTGTCCAGGGACGGTCTCGGTAAGCTCCGGGCGGAGCTGAACGAGATGGTTTCGGTCAAACGACACGAGGTCGCCAACCGGATTCATGACGCCAAGGAGCACGGCGATCTGTCCGAGAACGCCGAGTACGAGGACGCCAAGAACGAGCAGGCGTTCGTCGAGGGGCGGATCCAGACGCTCGAGGCGCTGATCAAGAACGCCACGATCATCGACGAGAACCATTCGACCGACCACGTCCAGATCGGCTCGACCGTGTCGGTCGAGAGCCCTGACGGCGCGGAGCGCTTCACCATCGTGGGTTCGGCCGAGGCCAAGCCCGCGGAGGGGCGGATCTCCAACGAGAGCCCGGTCGGGCGCGCTTTGCTCGGCAAGAAGAAGGGCGAGAAAGTCCTGGTGCGCGTCCCTGCCGGCGACTTCATCTACAAGATCGTCGGCATCAGCTAGCCGTCGCGGCCGTCGCCATGGATTGGCCGGACGAACTCGCGGCGCAGGTCGGCGACCGCGGGCCGCAGGTCGTGAACGACTCGAAGACCCCCTCAGGGACGGTTCACGTCGGCAGCCTGCGCGGGCCGGTCATCCTGGACGTGATCGCCCGGGCGCTCCGGGCCAACAACATCGACACCACCCTGCTGTACGGCGTCGACGACATGGACCCGATGGATGCCCAGGCGCTTCTGACGCCCGACGCCGTCGAACGCGAGATGGGCCGGCCACTGGCGCACATTCCTGACCAGGACGGCGACGGCCACGCCTCGTACGCTCGACATCACGCGCAGGCCTTCATCGACGTCTTCGCTGGCCTCGGAATCCAGCCCGACCGGTATTACTGGATGAGCGACATCTATCCGACCGGGGCGCTGGATTCGTATATCCGGACTGCGCTCGATCGGGCACATGTCGTGCGCGAGATCTACCGGCGCGTCGCCAACGTCCGGCATCCCCAAACCTGGCACCCGATCGGGGTGGTCTGCCCGACCTGCGGAAAGGTCGGCACCACGATCGTGACGAAGTGGGACGGCGAGCGGGTCTACTACGAGTGCCGGCCCGATCTCGTGGTCTGGGCCAGCGGCTGTCGGTCCTCGGGCTGGATCAGCCCGTTCGGGGGCGCCGCGAAGTTGCCCTGGAACCTGGAGTGGGCGGCCCAGTGGTCGCTTCTCGGCGTGACCATCGAACCGTGCGGCAAGGACCTCTCGACCGCGGGCGGCTCGCGCGATCGCAGCGACGCGATCGCCCGAGAAGTCTATGAGCGCGAGCCACCACTCAACGTGCCCTACGAGTTCCTCAACATCGGCGGCCAGAAGATGTCGACCTCGAAGGGTCGCGGCGCCGCGGCCCACTCGATCGCCGAGGTCGTTCCGCCCGAGCAGCTTCGGTTCCTGTTCCTGCGGCCGCGCCCGAACCAGGCGATCGATTTCGATCCCGAGGGGACCGATGCCATCCCGCGCCTGTTCGACGAATTCGATCGGTTCGGGGCGGCGACCGCCGGCCGGGCCGTCAAGGGCGAGATACCGCCTGGCTACGAGGCGACCTTCCGCTACTCGCTGCTGGACCCGATGGCGGGCGTGGCGGCCGAGGCCGCGATGTTCCGGCCCGCCTTCTCGCACCTGGCGCTGCTGGTCCAGATCCCCGGCGTCGATGTCGAGGCGCGGGTGGCGGCGGAGAAGGGGAGTGCGCTGACCGAGCGCGAGCAAACGGTCCTCGATGAGCGAACGTCTGCGGCCCGAGGATGGCTCGAGGCGTACGCGCCTGAGCAGGCGAGGCTCGCGGTTCGGCCCACCCTGCCGCTCGAGGCCGCTGACCTCGAACCCGACCAGCGCAGGTTCCTGTCGAGGCTCGCTGACGGCGCGTCGGGGCTGGCCACCGCGGGGTTGTCCGCCGCCGCGGTTGGGACGTCTCCGGCGGGCGGGGAGGCCTGGCAGGCGGCCATCTTCGCGGCCGCTGCCGACGCAGGCATTCCCGCCGGCCGAGCCTTCGCGGCCCTCTACCACGCGTTCCTCGGCCGCGCCAACGGGCCTCGAGCCGGCTGGCTCCTGGCTGGCCTCGAGCCATCATTCGTGATCGAGCGGCTACGCGATGCCGCCGGCAGCGTCCTTGCGGATACACCCGAGCGGAACGGCGCATGAGCGTCGGGCTGCAGCGGCTGCGCGACGAGGCTGAAATGATCCGCCGCGGTGCCGCCAACAAGGGCGAAGACCCGGAGCTGGTCGATCGGGCCCTGGGCCTCGACGCGGAGCGGCGGCGCTTGCTCGCCGAGACGGAGGCGCTCAAGGCGACCCGGAACAGCCACAGCGCTGAGATCGGCCAACTCGTCAAGGCCGGCGCCGACCCAGAGCTCGATCCGAGGGTCATCTGGCTGCGCGGGCAGTCCACCGAGCTCGGCGCGCAGATCGATGGACTCTCCCCGCGAGTTGCGCAGACCGAGGCGATGCTCGAGGACCTCCTCCTGCGCATCCCCAACCCGCCCGACCCGGACATCCCGGTCGGTGGCGAGGAGGCCAACGTAACGCTGCGAACGTGGGGCGAGCTGCTGCCACGGGAGCAACCGGCCACCGGCGAGGTTGGCGCCGATGCGCCGCTGGACGGTGCGAGCTGGACTCGAAAGCCGCATTGGGAGCTCGGTGAGGCACTGGGCATCCTGGACAACGCGCGTGGGGCCAAGATCGCCGGCTCCGGCTTCCCGGTCTACAGGGGCGCCGGGTCGGCGCTCCAGCGCGGGCTGATCAACTGGTTCCTCGACGTCCACACCCGCGAGAACGGGATGACCGAGATCTGGCCGCCAGCCGTGGTCAACGCCGATTCGGCGCGTGGGACCGGCCAGATCCCCGACAAGGAGGACCAGATGTATATCGTCACCCGTGACGAGCTGTACCTGGTGCCCACGGCCGAGGTCCCGGACACCAATCTTCACCGCGACGAGATTCTCGAGGCGGACCAGCTGCCCATTCGCTACGCTGCGTACTCGCCTTGCTTCCGGCGCGAGGCGGGAGCGGCCGGCAGGGACACCCGCGGCATCTTGCGGGTCCACCAGTTCGACAAGGTCGAGATGGTCCTGTTCGAGCGGCCCGAGGCATCGCGCGCTGCGCTCGAGTGGATGACCGAACGTGCGGAGATCCTGCTGCAGCGGCTCGGCCTGGCCTATCGGGTCTTGCTCATGGGCACCCGCGAGATGGGTTTCACCCAGGCCCGCAAGTACGACCTGGAGGTCTGGGCGCCGGGCGTCGAGCGATGGCTGGAAGTCAGCTCGTGCTCCAACTTTGGCGACTTCCAGGCGCGCCGGATGGCCATCCGCTACCGGCCCGAGGCAGGGGCGAAGGCCGAGCTGGTACATACCCTGAACGGGTCGGGCCTGGCTCTACCCCGGATTGTCGCCGCGCTGCTCGAGACCTGCCAGCAGCGGGACGGGTCGATCACCGTGCCCGAGGTCCTCCAGTCGTACCTGGGTCGCGACGTCATCACCGCCCGCGATCCAAGCCGTCTGGGTGCATAACGACGCGGGGAGACTGTACCCGGCATCATCCTGACGCGACGGCCGACTGTCACAGCCGCGACGCCGCGCATCGGGCGACATCAGTCTCGCGCGGGTCGTTCGCGACCGGGTCCGGGCATCATCTCCAGCCGAGGGTCTGCAGAACCGAGCGCTTCACGACGCCACCGTGTCGCATCCGTATTGACACCGTTCTGAGCCGATGCCATCATCCGGATCGGACCTCCTTGAGAACGTTTACAAGAACGTTTACAAGAAGGCAGCGGAGGGCCCCGATTGCGGGATAGTGCGCGTCCCACGCTAGTCACCGTCGCTGAGCGAGCCGGCGTGTCAATCGCGTCGGTCTCTCGCGTCATCAACGGGCTGCCCGCCACACCGGAGATGGTCCAGCGCGTGCGCGCCGCGTCAGAAGCGATGGGCTACGTCCCGGACGCGGTCGCTCGGTCGCTCAAGGCGGGCCGGACGGGCCAGCTGGCGTTTGCCGTGGCCGACGTGGCGAACCCGGTCTATGTGGCCATGATGCGAGCGATCGAACGGGTCACCAAGGGGGCCGGTTACCGGCTCCTGCTCAGCTCGACCGATTCCCAGCCTGACGACGAGATTGCGCTCTTGCGAAGTCTGCGCAATCGCCACGTGGACGGCATGATTCTCATCCCGATCCGGGTCACGCCGGAGCTCGTCGACGAGCTCCGCCAGGCGCCGCTTCCGGTCGTCGTTATCGGAACACTGCCCGCCGACGTCCCGGTCGACAACGTCCGCGCTGACTCCCGGCAGGGCGTCGGACTCGCGATCGCTCATCTGGTTGAGGCAGGACGCCTGTCGATCGCGTTCATCAACGGCCCGGTCGATACGGTGCCAGGAGAAGCACGCCTGGAGGGCTACCGAACCGCCCTGCACGCCGCGGGCCGGGCGTTCGATCCCGACCTCGTGGTGACCGGCGATGACTTTACCTTCGCGGCCGGTCGACGGGCCGCTCGCGACCTGTTCGGTCGGTCGCGACCCGACGCCGTCTTCTGCGCCAACGACCTGCTGGCGGTTGGGGCACTTCGCGAGCTTATCGATCTCGGGATCCGGATCCCGGGCGATGTGGCCCTGGTTGGAATGGACGATACCGAGCTCGCCGACTTGAGCGCGCCGTCGCTGTCGAGCGTCTCGCTCGCCTCGGAGGAACGCGGCGAGCTGGCCGCCAACCTCCTCCTCGAGCGCTTGGCGAATCCATCGATCGCCATCCGGCGGTTGCACGTCGCACCGCGGCTGGTCGTCCGTGAGTCGTCGATCGGCCCGGCCGGAGGATCTCACCACTGAGCGCCATGGCGGCCGTCCGTCGGGCCACGAGTCGAGAACAGCGGGAGGCCACGGTCTTCCTCGTGCCGGCTCTCATCCCGGTCGTCGTGTTTAGCGTCGCGCCGCTCGTGGTTGGCATTTACCTGGGGTTCACCGACGCGGTCGCGGGCATCGACGTCCAGACCAACTTCACCTGGCTGGACAACTACACCAGGCTGCTCGGTAACACGCTCTTCTGGCAGTCGTTCGTCACGGGACTCATCTGGGCATTCGGCGTAACGGCGCTCCAGGGCGTCTTCGGGTTGGCCCTGGCATTGCTCCTCAACGAGAGGCTACGGCTGCGGTGGCTCGCCCGAACGTTGGCACTCGTGCCGTGGGCGATGCCGTCCGTGATCGTGGCCATCATGTGGCGGATGGTCTACCACCCTGACGCGGGGATCCTCAATGCGTCGCTGGAGGGTCTGGGGATCCTCGACCAGGGGATCAACTGGCTAGGCGGCGTTGAGACCGCCTTCGCGGCGGTCGTGGTCGTCGGCGTCTGGGCGGGGTTGCCGCAGACTACCGTGGCCTTGCTGGCGGGCCTCCAGAGCGTCCCGCGGGAACTCCACGAGGCAGCCGAAGTAGACGGCGCGAACATCGGCCAGCGGTTCCGGCACATCACGCTGCCACAGATCCGGCCAGTGGCGGATGCCATCTTCTCCCTGAACTTCATCTGGAACTTCAATGCCTTCGGGCTTGTGTACGTGCTCACGGCGGGTGGGCCGGGTGGCCGAACCATGCTGCCGGCTCTGTTCGCGTACAACGAGGGCTTCCGTTACGGGAACTTCGGGTACGCCGCAGCCATGGGCAATGCGATGGTCATCCTGATCATTGCCCTGCTCGCGATCTACCTGCGGCGGCGCCTCAAGGCGGCTGACGCATGAGGCGGCCCAGCCTGGCGATGCGGACCGCCCAGTACTTGCTTTTGCTGGCCTTCTTGATCTTCCTGGCATTCCCGCTGCTCTGGATGATCTCGACCTCGTTCAAGGGGCCGCGCGAACTTGTCTCGCTCGACCCGACGCTCATTCCGACGAATCCCACGATCGACAACTACGTCAGCGTGCTCAACGGTCAGGACATCGTCCAGGCGGCCGCGAACAGCCTGTTGGTGTCAGTAGCAACCGCCGTCCTGACCATCGCCGTCGCGTTGCCCGCTGCCTATGCTCTCGTGCGCTATCGGACCCCGTTCCGCCGGCCGGCACTGGCCTGGATCCTGGTCAGCCAGGTCTTCCCGCTGATCCTGATCGTCATCCCGCTGTTCCTGATCCTCAAGGAGATCGGCTTCCTCAACAGCCACGTGGGCCTGATCGTGGTCTACGTCGTCTGGTCGTTGCCCTTCGCCATGTGGATGTTGCAGGGCTATGTGAGCACCCTGCCGCGTGAGCTCGAAGAAGCTGGCCTCGTTGACGGTGCCGGGCGCCTCCGTGTGCTGCGATCGATTGTTCTCCCGTTGCTGGCGCCCGGCATCGTGGCGGCCACGCTGTTCGCCTTCATCTCGGCCTGGAGCGAGTTCTTCTTCGCTCTGGTCGTGCTCCAGGACCCTGGTCTGGCCACGCTGCCGCTGCTCCTTGCCAGGTTCGTCGGCGTAGAGGGGATTGTGAGGCTGGGGCCGCTGGCAGCGGCCTCGCTGCTCGCAACCATCCCGAGCCTGGCGTTCTTCGCACTCATCCAGCGTCGCCTCACGGAGGGGCTGCTCGCGGGAGGTGTGAAGGGATAGATCCGTCCAGGCAAGGGACTGGCCACAAGTGTGGCCATGGTCCGATCAAGCCACAGGAGGAGGCATACGAATGTCCCGTCGAATCTCGAGAATCTTCGGCATAACCGCCATCGCGATATTGGCCGGTGCCTGCACCAGCGCAGGCGCCACCACCGCCCCGTCTACAGCGGCGAGTCCGGATCCTGGCGCGTCCACGGCCGCGACCGCAGCCCCCGCCAGCGAGCCGGTCGCCCTGCGCTTTCAGAGCCTGGCCTGGCAGGAGCCGGTCATCGTTGCAAACAAGGCAATCGTCGACGAGTGGAATGCGGCTAACCCGAACATCCAGGTCGAATATGTCCAGGGCGACTGGGGCTCCGTTCACGATCAGCTGGTGACCCAGTTCCAGAGCGGGACCGCACCCGACCTGATCCATTACGAGTCGGCTGGCATCGCCGGATTCTCCAACCAGGGATTCCTGGCGGACCTGAAGCCACTCCTGGCGGAGGAGTTCAAGAGCGGCATCGCTCCCGGCGTGTGGGAGGCCGTGACATACAACGATGATGGCTGGTACGGGGCTCCGTTCCTGCTCCAGTCGTACGTCGTGTTCGCCAACGGCGGCCTCCTCGCGGCCGCCGGAGTGGAGCCCCCGACCATCGAGGACCCATGGACGTGGGATGACCTGCGCGCTGCCGCAAAGCAGCTCACCACGGGCGAACAGTTCGGCATGGGCTTGCCGCTCAAGAGCCCGACGTCCTCGATGATGAGCCTCTCGCTCAGCTTCGATGGCGGATTCTTCTACGACGAGGGTGGCAAGACGGTCGTCAAGTTCGGACCAGCCGAACAGGAAGTCCCGCGCCGGATCAACGAGATGATCTACACGGACAAAGCCATTGATCCAGCCTCGATCGGCCTCAGCGGGGGTGACATCCTGCCGGGCTTCTTCGGCGGCAAGTACGCGATGATCGGCGGCGCCAACTTCCAGACGCAGCAGATGCTCGAGCAGGCGCCCGAGGGCTTCGAATGGTTGATGTTCCCGCCGCTCAAGGGAACGACCCAGGCACAGGCCGCCAACCCCCAGACAATCAGCATCTCCGCAGCGAGCGAGCATCCCGCGGAGGCCGCCAAGTTCATCGAGTTCTTCATCAACGGCGAGAACCTCGCCAAGCTCGCGATGGGCGACTTCCTCATCCCAACCACCGAGGAAGCCGGGGCGGCCGTGCTGGCCTCAACCGGTGGCAAGGACGGTTGGGACGTGACGATCGCCTCTGGCAAGGAGCTGAAGCTCGCGCCGTTCCAGAAGGTCGAGTCCTATCCGCAGTGGAAGGACCAGATCGCCACGCCGGCGTTCCAGGAATTCCTCGCGAACAGCATCGATCTCGATACACTCGGGACGAAGCTGGTCGACGGCTGGAGCCAGATCGTCCCCTAGCTCGCGGACGCCGATCGACGGGGTCGGGACGATGACCCGACCCCGTCGGCATATCAGGAGCACCGTGACGAATCTCGAAGCCAAGGCGATCGGCTGCCTCGTTGGCGCAGCCGTCGGAGACGCCCTCGGTGGCGCGACGGAGGGGTGGCGACCAGACCAGATCCAGGCCCGCTACGGTGGCTGGGTTACCGACATCGTGCCGCCATATTTCGCTGATCCCAAGGACGCCCCACCGAACTCGCCCTACCGCAAGGGCATGGGCCGGGTGACCGACGATACCCTCATGATCCTGGCCTTGGCGGACGTTTACCGCCAGCGCCGCGATCACCTCAGCGCGTACGACATCGCAGAATTGATGGTGCCGGCGCTCATGACTGAACGCCGCTGGATTCCTGATCTGGAACGGGAGGACATCCTCCTACAGCGTATTTTTCTGGCCGAGAAGTGGCTGGTGGCGCGCCTGCACTATGGCCATGTCGACCCTCGTGAGGCAGGGACCGGGAACCTCGTGAATTGCGGCGCGGCGATGTATATGGCCCCCGTCGGGATTGCCAATCCTGCGGACCCTCGACGTGCCTACGACGAAGCCATCGATATTGCCGGAGCCCACCAATCGAGTTTCGGTCGCGAGGCGGCCGGGGTCGCTGCCGCGTGCGTCGCGGCGGCCATGGATGTCGACGCCAGCGTCGATGACGTGGTCGAGGTCGCGCTCGCGCTCGCCCGCGACGGTACGCGCGCCGCTATCGAGTCGGTCGTGGCGACTGCCCAACCGCTGGCAGGCGGCGGCTGGCGCGAGGCGCTCGCCCCGCTCCGTGCAGCGATCGCTCCGTTCGACAGCGTCGGCGACGATTACAGGGAGCCGACCTTGGGTGCGCGCCGGCCAAGCCGGCTCCATTCCATCGAAGAGCTGCCGATCGCCCTCGGCCTGCTCCTCGTGACCGGCGCGGAGTACCGGGAGGCCGTGCTCGGCGCGGTCAACTATGGGCGCGATGCCGACTCTATCGCGACGATGGCTGGCGGCATCTCGGGGGCTCTGGCCTCCGGCAATGGCATCCCTGACGACTGGCGCGACTGCGTGGCGAAGGCGAGCCGCCTCGATCTCGAGGAACCAGGCCGGACGATGGCCACGGTCGCGGTGGAGATCAACCAACGAGATCGCAGACGGGCGCACGAACGGGACGCTACCTTCCATCGATTGCTCCAGGAATAGGGATGCGCCTCACCTGGGTACAGCCCGAGGACCTGCTGGCGCACGAATTGCGGCAGGCTCGAGCGGAAGGCGCCGACGTCGCGGGACTGGCCGAGCGCTGGATCCGGGCGGGTGGCTCCGTCGTGCCTCCATTAGGCGGGACATCGGCCCCGCCCTCGTCCGGAGCGCTCCGGAGGCTGGCCGACGAGTTGCTGGATGCCGCCGCCGAGCTGCCGCGACCGCCGGCCGGTGCCGAGCCCGACGAGCTCGAGGACATCCGCCGGACATGGAGTGAGCCTCCAGTCCTGTCCCACGCAGTCGACCGAGAAACACTCCTGGACAAGATCCATGGGGCGTGGCTTGGGCGGGCGGCAGGATGCCTCCTCGGCAAGCCCGTCGAGAAGATCCCGCGACTCGGAATCCGCGAGATTCTGGAATCGAGCGGGCGTTGGCCGCTCGACAACTACTTCACCGGTGATGGCCTCCCCCGAGACGTAGCCGAACGATGGCCGTGGAACCGGAGAAGCCGCCTTACCAGTCTTCGCGAAGTCATTGCCGGCATGCCGGAGGATGACGACCTCAATTTCTCCCTACTCGCACTCCGCATCGTGGAGGACCATGGTGGTGCGTTCACGACCGATGACGTCGCCGCGGCGTGGCTCAACAACCTTCCTGCGGGACGGGTCTTCACCGCCGAGCGGATCGCCTATCGCAATCTACTCGACGGCTTGGACCCGCCGGCGACGGCACGGCGACGAAACCCCTTCCGCGAGTGGATCGGTGCCCAGATCCGGGCAGACCTTTACGGCTGGATCAGGCCGGGGCGACCGAGGGAGGCTGCGGAACTGGCGTGGCGCGATGCGCGACTGAGCCATACCCGAAACGGGCTGTACGGGTCGATGTTCGTGGCCGCCATGAGTGCTGCGGCCGTCGTCTCGGAGAGTCTGGCGACCATCATCGACGCAGGCCTATCCGTCATTCCGCCGGGCAGTCAACTTGCCGCCGCCGTCCACCTCGGTCGTGAGGTTGCGGCGTCTGAACCCGACCCGGAGCGCGCCATGGACCGGCTCGAGGAGGCCTATGCCGACCTGCACTGGGTCCACGTCCTCAACAACGCGGCGCTCGTGACGATGTCATTGTCGGCCGGCGGCGACTTCGAGGACTCGATTTGCCGAGCCGTCGTTGGCGGCTGGGACACGGATTCCAACGGCGCCACCGTTGGCTCGATCACGGGCGCGGTCGCAGGCGCACATGGTCTCCCCGATCGGTGGGTCCAGCCGTTGGCCAACCGGCTTTCCAGCAGCCTCCCCGGGTTCGATGGCATAGGGTTCGACGAGCTGGCCCGGCGCACGGCCTCCCTCAGCAATCCAGCCGCCATGACGGTCGAACTCATTGATCCGCTGATCCCGCGACCGATCGACCTGCCGACGGTGGTGCCACTCGACGCCGGAGCAGACCTGTCCGTGCTCGACGACGCCAAGATCCTTGCGGCGCCGGCGGATCCGGCGGACCTGCCCCGCTGGCGTGAGCGACTCATGGCGTGGCGGCGTGAAGCGCGCGAGCGGATCGCCTATCGGGACGACCTGTACGCCGATCCCGCGTTCGACTGGATCGCGGGCTGCTTCGCGGTGAGCCTGACCTGGTTGTGGGACGAGGCGCTGTACGACCATCGGGCCGGTGTATTCCGGCCGGACGCATTCGTTGAATCAATGGAACGCGATTTTGGAGGCATCGACGGGGTCGTCCTGTGGCATGCCTATCCCATCATCGGGATCGACGAACGTGACCAGTTCGAGTTCTATCGTCAGGTTCCCGACCTCTCCGGGTTGGTGCAGGCGTTGCAGCGGCGTGGCGTGCGCGTGTTCGTGGATTACAACCCATGGGACGTCGCTCCTGGCCGGTCCGCCGCCGACACGCCGATGCTCGCCCAGCTCGTGGGCGACCTCGGGGTCGACGGCGTGTTCCTCGACACCATGCGTGAGGGCGCTGGAGATCTGCGCAGAGCCCTCGACGCGGCCCGGCCCGGGGTGGCCCTCGAGGGTGAGTCACGCCTGGCACTTGCGCGGATGCACGACCACCCGATGTCGTGGGCTCAGTGGTTCGCTGATAGCCGCCCGATGCCGGGCGTATTGCGAGCCCGGTGGTTCGAGCGCCGGCACATGGTCCATCACACACGCCGTTGGCACCGAGACCACTCCGAGGAGCTGCATTCGGCTTGGCTGAACGGGACCGGCGTTCTCATCTGGGATGACGTCTTCGGGTCGTGGGTGGGCTGGAGCGATCGTGATCGTTCGATCCTTCGAACGATGCTGTCGGTGCAGCGGCGCTTTCGACAGCACCTGACATCCGAGGCATGGACGCCCCTGGCGGATCGACCGGCTACCGCCACGGCATCCCACCCGATCCACGCATCACGCTTCGATCACGAGGAATCGACGCTCTGGACGATCGTCAATACCGGTGATCGAGCCCATGTGGGGGCGCTGCTTTCCACCGAGGAACGGCCCAGCACGCGCTGGTTCGAGCTCGTGAGCGGGCGGGAGCTTGCCGTCGAGGCGACGGATGACCGGATCGAGCTTGCGGGCCATCTCAAGGCGCGCTCGATCGCCGCGGTCCTCGCCCTACCGGCCGCGGCCGTCGACGATGGGCTCGTCGCGTTCCTCGCCGATCAGGCTGCGCACCCCACGATGGACGACACGACCTTTCCGGAACGGCCTTCGGCCAGGATCGTCCCCGCGGCCAGCGCCAGCCGTCAGCTCCGAACTGGAGACGTCGCGGAAATCCCGGGTGGCGGGCGGACGATGCGGTTCACCTACCGCCTGCGCGAAACGGCGATGTACAACGGGGCGCCATTCGTGAACGCGTGGAAACCGCTGCCCCCGCGACTCCACCGGAGCGTCACGGAAACCCGCGCAGTCGACATCGCTCCGCTTCAGGTTGCCCGCAGCCAGGTCAGCAACGGCGAGTTTGCGCGGTTCCTGGACCAGACAGGCTACCGACCGATCCAGGCGGGACGCTTCCTGGCCCACTGGTCGAACGGTCGACCTGATCCGGGCACCGAGGGACAGGCCGTGACGCACGTCGACCTGGACGACGCGCGGGCATACGCCTCGTGGGCAGGACTGCGGCTTCCGACCGAATTCGAATGGCAGGCGGCGGCGGAAGCCAATGCGCTCGACCACGGTGAGCCGCGACGGTGGGACTTGACTGAAAGCGAACATACGAACGGCAGAACCCGGTACCTCATTCTCAAGGGGGGCGCGGACCATGCGTCGCTGGGGTCGGACTGGTATGTGGACGGCGGTCCACGCCCGCCCGACTTCTCGCTCAAGCTGCTTCGAGCCGGAGCCCCCGTTGCACGGTCGGCATGGATCTCGTTCCGGTGCGTCGCGGACCTCGGGCCGGGGCCGATCGCGCACCACGAGCGGCTGACGATCGAGCGCGCGCCGTCATCCATGCTGGGTGGATCGATCGAGTACGCGCTCTACCGGCCACCCACAGCGGCATTCAGTCGAATCCCCACGGTCTATCTTCTCCATGGCCGAGGCGGGACCCTGAGCGACTGGTTCGAATTCACAGTCAGACTCGACGCGTTGATATCCGCAGGCCGGATCCCACCGCTTCTCGTCGTGATGCCTGACGCACCATGGAGCGAGCGCGCGAGCTGGTACGTTGATTCAGCGTTCACTGGACCGGCCGGTTACGACGGGGCCGCGCGGGGACGGCCAGTCGAGAGCGCCCTTGTCCGGGACCTCGTCGACCACGTTGACGCCACCCAGCCGACGATCCCGAGTCGCGAGGCGCGCGTCGTCGCCGGCGCTTCGATGGGCGGCGCCGGCGCCCTCGGGTTCTGCCTGGGGAATCCAGACCGGTTCGCCTCTGCCGTGGTCATCGCGCCCGCGGTCTACGAGGGGTTGCCGCCAGCCGACTCGACGACACGATCGTCCGGCGCCTTCGGTCGGGGCGAGGAACGGTTCGTCGAGTCGATCTACCGCGCCAGCGACCCATATGCTCGCCTCATGGCCGCGGGCCTGGGCGGCCCGATTCGGCTCGTGTTCGGCAGCGGTGATCGCGAGCCAGTCCGGCCGAGCCCCGCCGAGGAGGACCACGAGCTTCTGGCCACCACCACCTCGCTGCATCATCGGCTGCGCCGTCTGCCCGGCGTGGATGCGAGCCTCACGGTTGTGCCGGGCGGGCATGATCCATCGACCTGGGCGAATGTCCTGGAGCAAGGCCTGACACGACTCCTCGGAGGCCTCGTCGTCGCGGCCTCCGGCGAGGGGAAGCCATGAGTGAGATGGCGGTTACCGGACCTCTCGACCGCCTCCGGGTGATCGAGCTCGCGACCCTCTTCGCCGGGCCGTTGGCGGCGACCTTCCTGGGGGATTTCGGGGCGGACGTCACCAAGATCGAGCACCCCAGTCAGCCCGACGCGTCCCGTGGGCACGGCCCGACAAAGGATGGTGTCGGGCTGTGGTGGAAGGTGATCGGCCGAAACAAGCGAACGGCCACCCTCGACCTCTCGACGTCGGATGGCCAGGCGATCCTCCTCCGCCTGGCCGCCGGCGCCGACGTCATCGTCGAGAACTTCCGGCCGGGCACCCTCGAGCGCTGGAACCTGGGCTACAACCGGCTGGCCGCCGCCAACCCCGGTCTCGTGCTCGCCCGGGTGACGGGATTCGGGCAGATCGGGCCCCATGCACGGCGGCCCGGGTTCGGAACGCTGGCCGAGGCCATGAGCGGGTTTGCCGCGCTGACCGGTGAGCCCGACGGTCCACCCACCCTCCCGCCGTTCGGACTGGCCGATGGGATCGCGGCGCTGGCGACCGCGTTCGCGGTCATGACCGCCATCGAGTCCCGGCGAGGCACCGGTCTCGGCCAGGTGGTCGATCTCGCGATCATCGAACCGATCCTCTGGTTGCTCGGGCCGCAGATCAGCGCGTTCGACCAGCTGAACGAAATCCAGCCGCGGACCGGCAATCGATCGCTTAACAACGCGCCGCGCAACCTGTACCGCTCGGCCGATCTTCGCTGGCTGGCCGTTTCCACGAGTTCGCAGCGAATCGCCGAACGGGTGATGACCCTGGTCGGGCGCCCGGATCTGGTCGACGAGCCGTGGTTCGCGACCGGTCGCGGCCGGGCCGACCACGTCGAGGAACTCGATGCCGCAGTCGAACGATGGGTCGGCGCTCGAAACGCGGATGAGGTCGAGCGCGCTTTCGCGGCAGCCGAAGCGGCGGTTGCCCCGGTCTACGATGTCGGCGACATCGTCACGGACCCGCAGTTCGCCGCACTCGGGACGATTGCCACGGTCGACGATCCGGAGCTGGGTCCCCTGGCCATGCAGAACCTGTTGTTCAGGCTCTCGTCCACACCGGGCTCGATCCGGTGGACCGGACGGCCGCACGGTGCGGACACGGACGCGGTCCTGGGCGAGCTCGACATTGCGGCTGACGAGATCGCCCGGCTGCGCCGGGACGGGGTCATCTGACCGTGGCGGCCGAAAGCGGCCCGCCGCTGACCTGGCTGTACGTGCCGGGCGACCGGCCCGAGCGCTTCGCCACGGCACTCGCCAGTGAGGCCGACCAGGTGATCATCGATATCGAGGACGCCGTCACGCCGGACCACAAGGGACTTGCCCGCGCCGCGGTCCGCGCGTTTCTCGAGGTGACGCCCCTCAAGCCGGTCCAGGTGCGGATCAATGGCCTCGGTTCGCCGTGGGCAGGCGACGACCTGGCCGCCCTGGCGTCGAGCCCCGGCCTGGCCGGCGTGCGGGTGCCCAAGGTGACGTCCGCGAGTGACGTTCTGTCCGTGGTGGAGGCCCTCCCTGCCGGTGGGTCGGCAGCGATTCACGTCTTGATCGAGTCGGCCCACGGCCTCGAGCAGGCGCTCCAGATCGCGACCGCGCATCCGCTCGTGGCGTCGATCGCCCTCGGGGAGGCTGACCTGCGCTCCGAGCTCAACGTGACCGACGACCGAGGTCTTGCCTGGGCTCGGGGCCGGATCGTGGTGGTTGCGCGTGCCGCCGGACTGCCCTCACCGGCCATGTCGGTCTACAACGACCTCGACGACGACGACGGGCTCGCGGCATCGTGTCACGAGGGCCGCGCTCTTGGCTTCCTCGGTCGCGCCGCGATCCATCCGCGCCAGCTGCCGATCATCGTCGAGGCGTTCCTGCCATCGGCGGCGGAGGTCGCCGAGGCGGCGTTGCTGCTGGAATCGCTGGCGACTGCCCACGAAGCGGGGCATGGGACCGTCGTCCTCCCGAACGGTCGATTCGTCGATCAGGCGATGACCCGACGAGCGACCCTTATCGTGCAGCTCGATGCCCGTCGCGGGCCGCGCTGAGGACGTGCCTTCCAGCCCCGCCATCTCGTCGCGCCATCGGTATATTCTCAGCCCGGAGAGGTGGCCGAGCGGTCGAAGGCGGCGCTCTTGAAAAGCGCAGAGTCGAAAGACTCCGTGGGTTCGAATCCCACCCTCTCCGCCAAGCCCCTGAAGGCGCTCGAAAAAGGGTTCGATCGCATGATCGGTAGCCGTCACCCACGTCCGGCGCCATCCGTGCCCCCTGGACTGTGCGGCGGATGCCGCCACTCGCGCCGGATCGAGAGTCGAACCGGCAGCGTCTTCCGCCTGTGCGAGCGATCTGCGACCGATCCCGCCTATCCTCGCTATCCGGCGTTGCCGATGCTGACGTGCCGAGGGTTCGAGCCGATCGTCACCCACGGCTGAGCGTCGCGCGTTGTCCGCCCACATCCCCTGATGGCGTCCAGATACGTCCGGGACACTCGGGGTCTGGGCGCGTG
>JBKKDW010000219.1:0-17933 GCA_046708025.1 Candidatus Limnocylindrales bacterium | reverse complement strand
ACACGGACGCGGTCAACACGGTCATCGTCGTAATGAGCGTCGTGACCACGAGCGTCCTCGGCGTCTCGGATGCGTTCGCCAACCTGATCCTCCTGGGCCTGACGCTGGTCGCGATCGTGATGAGCTTCGTATGGGGCTGGCTGTGCGATCGACTGGGCCCCAAGCGGACGCTCGTGGTGGTCCTGATCTCGTGGGCCGTGGGTCTCCTCATCGGTGGCGTGGCCATTGGCTTTGGGCCGTCCGGGTTGGTGCCGTTCCTCGTGGCCGGGGCGATTCTCGGGAGCGGCCTGGGCGGCGTCCAGGTCGCGGACCGGGTGCTGATGGTCCGACTCGCTCCGCCGGAACGGCTGGGCGAGTTCTTCGGGCTCTATGGGCTGGTCGGCAAGGGCAGCCAGGTCATCGGCCAGCTGCTCTACGGGGCGACCATCCTGGCCCTGCTTGGCCCGCTTGGCATCGGCGCCTACCAGGTCGCCGTGTTGAGTCTGCTGGTCACGATGTTCATCGGCCTGTGGCTGATCTGGCCGGTCCGTGACGACGTGGCAGGCTTGGGCGAGGCGGCTGTCGAGCCACGGTAGGCGCCCGCGAGTGCCGGATGGCGGACTACTCGGCGTGGCCGCCGGGGTGTGCCTGGCGCCAGGTCCAGGCGGAGCCGATCATCTCCTCAAGGCTGGGCCGGACCGGTTGCCAACCGAGGACCTACGCCGCGCCATCCGCCGAGGCCACCCGCACCGGCGGATCGCCCGCCCTGCGCCCGCCCACGGTCGACGGGATGGCCCGACCGGTCACGGCGGTGGCCGCCTCGAGCACCTCGCGAACCGAGAAGCCACCGCCGTTGCCGAGATTGCAGATGAGCGGCTCATCGGTGCGTGGGTCGCCCGGCGCGGTCGCCTCGATCGCTCGCAGATGCGCGTCGGCGAGATCCGCTACGTGAATGTAGTCGCGTATGCAGGTGCCGTCGGGCGTCGGGTAATCCTCACCGAAGATGGTTACCTCGGGTCCGCCCTCGGCGGCGCGCAGTACGTTCGGGATCAGGTGGGTCTCCGGCCGGTGGTCCTCACCGCTTGACTCGGTTGCGCCGGCGACGTTGAAGTAGCGCAGGGTCGCACTGCGCAGGCCGTAGGCGCGGCCGTACCAGCCGAGCGCGCTCTCGAAGGCGCGCTTCGATTCGCCGTACGGGTTGATCGGTCGGAGCGGCGCATCCTCGGCGATCGGGGTCGAGTCCGGACTGCCATAGACCGCGGCGGTCGAGGAGAAGATGAACCGCCGAACCCCGGCCGTTCGAGCGGCATCGAGGAGGGCCACCCCACCGGCGACGTTGTCGCGGAAGTAGATCGCCGGCTCGCGAATCGACTCGCCGACCAGGGAGCGAGCGGCGCAATGCAGGATCGCCTCGATCCGCTCGACCTCCAGGAGACGGGCGAGGGCGGCTCCATCGGCGTACGTGCCGACATGCAGCGTGCCGCCCGTCGGGACCGCAGCTCGATGCCCGGTCGTCAAGTCATCGAGCACGACCACGTCGTGGCCGGCCTCGAGGAGCGCGCTCGCCGAGACCGAGCCGACATAGCCGGCGCCACCGGTGATCAGGACACGGGTCACGGGCGAACGATACGCGGTCGGACGAATAGCGGGCCATGGGCCGACCGCGGCCCAACCAAGTAGCTAGCGCCGCCGCAGGAGACGGTCGGCGAGTGAGCGTCGCCGCACCTCGTCGCCTCGATACCGGAGCACCTCTTCCATCCGGGTCACCATCCGCTGGGCCGCCGTGTTCCGCGGGTCGATGGTCAGTGCCCGGCGGGCCAGCGCGAGGGCGCCTGCCTCATCTCGTCGTTCCAGCGCGACCCGCGCCAGCCCGACCACTGCGATCGAGTTGCGCGGATCGGCGCTGACGACCTGGCGATACAGCGTCTCGGCCCGGTCGAGCAACCCGACCGACAACGCCCCCTCGGCCTGGAGCAGCAGCTCGATCATCGATCCTCGGACAGCATCGCCTGGGCCAGCAGCAACAACGTTGGCCGATCGTTGGCGGCAGGGTCGGTGATCACCCGCTCGAGCAACGCGTCCAGGATGCGCCCCAGCAGAGGGCCCTGGGCGAGCCCGAATTCGGACATCAGGTCCGCACCATCGACTGCCAGACCGTAACGGTCCAGGACGACGTCCGCGGCCAGCTCCGCCGCAATCCGGTCACGAAGCTGGTCGACCTGGCCCGCCTCGGGCGGCAGGCCGGAACCGACGTTGTCCGCCTCGCGCAGGGCCAACAGCTCGTCCAGTGCGCCGTTGCCAAGCGCGCCGATCCTGGCGATGAACCGGCGGATCGCGGCGTCGGACCAGTTCGGCTCATAGCTGAACATGTGGAGACGAACCAGCGCCACGACCCTCTCGCGGACCGCTCGAGGCGACCGAAGGCGATCGAGGAACGCTCCGGCCAGGCGAGCGCCGACCGCGTCGTGGCCACGGAAGTGGCCCTCGGCCAGGGTCGCCGGCTTGCCGATGTCGTGGAGCAGGGCAGCCAGCCGGACGACCGGCCGGGCCGGGGAGGCCGCGTCCACGGTCCGCAGGGTGTGGTCCCAGAGATCCTCACCGGGCACCTTGTTCTGGGCAACCCCGCGCTGGGCGGCCAGCTCGACCGAGATTGCGACCAGCAGTCCGGTGTCGCTCATCAGCCGGAGGCCCACCGATGGTTTCGGGGCTGCCAGCAGCTTGTCCAGCTCCGTGGCGATCCGCTCGCCCGAGAGATGGGCGACCAATGCCGAGCGGTGCTTGATCGCCGCGAGGGTTGCCGGGTCGACCGAGAAGTCGAGACTCGCGCTGAGACGGGCCGCGCGGACCATCCGCAGCGCATCCTCCGCGAAGCGGGCGAGCGGCTCGCCGACCGCACGCAGGACGTGCGCCTCGACGTCGGCCAGCCCGCGGTACGGATCGACCAGGCCAGGCGGATCGCCGGGTCGCGCCCCCCAGGCCATGGCGTTGACCGTGAAGTCGCGGCGTGCCAGGTCGACTTCGATCGTGTCTCCGAACTCGACCCGGTGAGGCCGGCGGAAGTCAGCGTAGTCATGATCGGTTCGGAAGGTCGTGATCTCGAAGACCTGGCCAGCGCGACGCACGCCGACCGTCCCGAATTGGTTCTCATAGACGGCGCCGACAAAGATCTCGAGCAGTCGCGCCGGCCGGGCGTCGGAGGCGAGATCCCAGTCATCGGCGGTCCGGTCGAGTGCCGCATCGCGCAGCGAGCCGCCCACGATGTATCCGGCCTGGCCGGCGTCCCAGAGCATGCCGAGCAACTCGTGGACGGTGCCCGGGATCGCCGGCTCGAGAGCCGTCAGTTGCGTCCCAGGAAGAGGTAGGTGCGCCAGGCCTCGTTGCGCTCGTCGCCGAGGTACGGCGTGAACATCGAGTACATGTCGCTGCGCGGCTCGAACGGTTGGCGGGCCAGGCGCAGACGGGCCTCGTCGAGCGTCTTTCCGCCCTTGCGGTGGTTGCATTGCTTGCAGGCCGTGACCAGGTTCTCCCAGGTATGGGTACCGCCCCGGTAGCGCGGGACGATGTGATCCAGGGTCAGGTCGTGCGACTGCCGGCCACAGTACTGGCAGGTATGACGGTCGCGACTGAAGACCTCGCGGCGCGACAGCTTGACCCGCGGCCGCGGCCGCCGGATCAGGTGCTGCAGGCGAAAGAAGGAAGGCGCGCGGTAATCGGTACCCAACCTCCGAAACACCTGGTGGTCGTACTCGATCACTTCGGCCTTCTCGCCGAAGACGAGGCGGAAGGCCCGGGGCAGGTTGCAGACGTTGAGCGGCTCGTAGTTCTGGTTCAGAACGAGTACGGCACCGTCCATCGCCCGGGACGATAGCAGAAGCGCCCGAACGTGCAGGGGCCTAAGCGCGACCTACCGGCGCGCCGGTCGAATCGTCCCAGCCGCCGGCCTGTCCGACCTTGGTTGCCAGCGGCCGGCTGAGCGCTCCGGCGATGAACCTGGCCGCTTGGAGGACGCCGGGCAGCGCGACACCGTGGTCCCAACCAGAAGCATCGAGCAAATAGACGAGGTCCTCCGTGGCGAGATTGCCCGCCGCGCCAGGAGCGTACGGACAGCCGCCCGTTCCACCGGTGGCCGAGTCGAAGCAGCGGACGCCGGCGTCGAGTCCCGCCG
Organism: Candidatus Limnocylindrales bacterium; assembly: GCA_046708025.1. Classification (GTDB taxonomy): domain Bacteria; phylum Chloroflexota; class Limnocylindria; order Limnocylindrales; family CSP1-4; genus SPCO01. The sequence continues at coordinate 13,789 of JBKKDW010000219.1, read as the reverse complement.
CGACGTTGGCGAGGGCTGTCCCTCGGGTGTCGTGGAAGTGGTAGGCGATGCGATCAGAGGGGACTCCGGCCTCCACCGCAAGCCCGGTCAGGGCCGCCACCTGGCCCGGCACCCCGACGCCGATCGTGTCACCGAAGCAGACTTCCTCGGCGCCGAGCTCGAGCAGGCGCACGGCGATGTCCACGACGCGGGCCGGTTCGACGCGCCCCGTGTACGGGCAGCCGAATGCCGTCGAGACGTACGCGCGCCGCCACCAGCCGAGTTCGCCGGCCCGCTCCAGGACGGGTTTGAAGGCGACCAGCGATTCCTTGACGGTCATCCCGATGTTGGCGCTCGTGAAGGCGTCGGTCGCGGCGGTGAACACGGCGACGGCATCGGCCCCCGCGGCCTCGGCCCGGGTCATGCCCCGGGCATTGGGCACGAGCACCGGATAGCGCACGCCGGGCCGCCGCGCCAGCCCGCGCAGGAGGTCGTCGGCGTCGGCCAACTGCGGGATCGCCCGGGGCGCCACGAAGCTCGTCGCCTCGATCTCGCGCAGGCCGGCGTCGGCGAGCAGCCCGATGAAGCGGGCCTTGGTCGCGGTCGAAATCGTCGAGGACTCGTTCTGCAGGCCGTCTCGCGGTCCAACCTCGTAGATCCGGACGCGCTCGACCATCTCGGTTCGCCGGCTGATCAGGGCAGATCAGCCGCGCGGCGGATCCATCGCCCGCTCGATGCGGGCGACTTCGATCTCGATCCGACCGAGCAGATCGATGGCCGCGACATGGTCTGTGCTGCCGTGGGCCGCCTGGTTGCGCCGGCGGCGAGTTTCGCGGTGCAGCGCGAGCAGCTCATCGCGGGTCTGCGGCAGAGGCGTCGAAGCCGCCTCGTGATGGGCCATTGGGGACCTCCGTCTCGATCGTGGTTGAGCGTACCCGACGTGGCTGGCTCATGGCTCGACGGTGGCGAGCAGCTGACCGCGCATGACCTGGTCGCTCGGCCGAACCCGAATGTCGGCGATGCGACCGGCGACCTGGGCGGTCACGGCGTGCTCCATCTTCATCGCCTCCAGGGTCACGATCGGGTCGCCGACTTCGACCGCCTGGCCGGGCGTCACGTGGACGGTCAGGACCGCGCCCGGCATCGGAGCGAGGACGTCGCTCGGACCGATCGCGCCGGCGGCACCCTGGGCAGCGGCAGCGCGAGCGGCCCGGTCGACGTCGGGCGCTGAGGCGAGGCGGAAGGCCGTGCTCCGCCCGGCGAGGTCGAGGTGCACCACGTCGCCAACGACCGCCGTCGCGGTCTTCGGCAGGGCTGGTCCAACCTGGACCGAGCGCTCCTCGCCGTCAGATTCGAGTCGGATGACCCCGGTCGCATTGAGGCGCCAACCAGCAGTCCACGGATCGGCGAGATCGAGTTCAGGGAGACTGGCCTGCGCCGATCCCGCCAGGGCGCCGGCTGCCGCCGCCCAGGCGTCGGGTGTGATGGCGGCCCGTTCGGCCCAATCGTCCGGCGGCCAGATGCGATCCAGCGTGTTCGTTCGCGCCTCACCGCTGAGCACGACCGGCTCGCGGACCAGCCAGCGCAGGAATCGCAGGTTGGTCAGGAGCCCCAGGACCAGCGTCTCGTCGAGCGCCGTGGTGAGCCGTCTGATGGCAGCCTCGCGATCGGGTCCCCAGGCGATCACCTTGGCCAGCATCGGGTCGAACCGGCCACTGACCTCGCTCCCGAGGTCGATCGCGCTATCGATCCGGATGCCCTCACCGGTCGGCCAGCGCAGCGCTTCGACTCTGCCGACCGCCGGCAGGAAGCCGTTATCGGCATCCTCCGCGTAGAGGCGGGCCTCGATCGCGTGCCCGTTCGCTCGGGCGGCGTCGGTTGCGCGGATGGCGTCGATCGGGCCGTGCGCGTCCAGACCGAGTGGGCCGCCCGCGGCGATGCGCAGCTGGTCGGCGACCAGGTCACGACCGGTGACCAGCTCCGTGACCGGATGCTCCACCTGGAGCCGCGTGTTCATCTCCATGAACGTGAACGAGCCCCGGTCGTCGAGCAGGAACTCACAGGTCCCGGCGCCGACGTACTCGACCGCGCGCGCAAGCCTCAGCGCAGCGTCCCCGAGCCTCGCCCGCAGCGGCCCGGCGACCGCCGGCGATGGCGCCTCCTCGAGCACCTTCTGGTGACGGCGCTGGATCGAGCAATCCCGTTCGCCAAGGTGAACCCCCGCCCCGGCTGCATCGAACAGGACCTGGACCTCGACATGTCGGGCACCTTCGACCAGCCGTTCGAGGATCAGCCGATCATCGCCGAAGGCCGATGTTGCCTCGCGCCGCGCCACCGAGAGCGCGTCCGCCAGCCGGTCGGCCTGGCGGACGATGCGCATCCCCTTGCCGCCACCGCCCGCCGCCGGCTTGACCAGCAGCGGATAGCCGATCCGGTCGGCGGCCGCAGTCAGGGCAGTGTCGGCCTGATCGTCATCGTCGTAGCCATCGAGGACCGGGATGCCGAGCGTCGTCGCCAGACGGCGCGCCGCTGCCTTGTCACCCATGGCCCGGATGGCCGCCGGGGGCGGACCAACCCAGCGGATCGCGGCCTTGATCGTGCGCTCGGCGAAATCGGCGTTCTCGGCCAGGAAACCGAACCCGGGATGGATCGCGTCGGCTCCGGCGGCGAGCGCGGCCGCGACGACCGCCTCCGCGTCGAGCAGGTTCAAGGCGTCCGGGCCCTCGGTGACCGGCGCAACGGCCCGGATGCCCAGGCGGTCGCAGGTCCGTGCGATGCGTCGGGCGATCTCGCCTCGATTGGCGATGAACAGGGTCGTGATGGGTCTGATCGGCGTGACCGGAGCGTTGCCTCGCATGTCGGCGCTCCATGGATCCTCGACCGCGAACGCGTCTAACACGTCAGATGCGACACGCCACCTGGAGCCAACCCGTCTTGCCGGCAGGCGGCCGCTCGTGATCCAGCGCTGAACGGAGCGGGTTGAGGTCCCGATACGCGCCGCCGCCTGGCTCGGGCTCATTTCATCGGACATCGTGTCGCGATTGTCGCAACCTCAAGTGGAGTCGTCCTCGGGAGCCCAGGGGGGTCGACGCTTCTCGGTAAACGCCGCGAGGCCCTCCCGGGCTTCCGCTGACACGCGCTGGCGAGCGATGACTCGCGCCGTGTGCCACTTTGCGGATCCATGTCCGAGGCCACGGATCTCGCGAATGATCGCCTTGGCGGCACGCGCCGCGGTCGGCCCAGCTGCCAGCACGTCCAGAACCGCAGAGTCGACCGCCGCGTCAAGCGCCGCAGCGCCCTCGACCACCTCGTGGACGAGGCCGATCCGTTGCGCTCGGATGGCATCGAAGCGACGCCCACCGGGAAACAGTGCGCGCGCCTCCGACTCGCCGATCTTCGCCACCACGAACGGGCTGATCACGGCTGGCAGGATGCCAAGGCGCGTCTCGGTGAAGCCAAACCGCGTCCCGCTCTCGGCGATGACGACATCTGCGACGGCGCACAACCCCATGCCCCCACCCAGCGCGGCCCCCTGCACTCGCGCGATGATCGGTACGGGGCAGGTGTCGACGGCCTCGAACATGTCGGCCATGGCCATGGCGTCCTGCTCGTTGCTCTCGACATCGAGTGCGGCCGCGGCGCGCATCCAGGGGATATCAGCGCCGGCGCAGAATGACAGCCCCGCTCCCGCCAGGACAACCGCTCGAAGCTCGGTCGGCCCCTCGCGGGCCAGCGCACCGAAGGTCGACCTGAGCTCCGCGATCAGGCTGGCATCAAACGCGTTGTGGACCTCCGGCCGAGCTAGGGTCAGGCGCGCGACGACACCGCCGGGACCCGTTCGATCGACGGTCAGGGCCGGGCTCATCCGGGCATCCTAATCGCCGGCGGCGACTGGTACGCTGGCCGGGTGAGCCCGTACAGTCCCTCCTGGCGTCCGGACCAGTCCGGACGGCGGCTGGCGATGATCAGGCACGCCCGGCGGGGAGCGCTGCTCGCCGCGGTCCTGTTTGCCCCGATCGGGGCCCTGGGCATGACAATCCAGTCGCCCGTCGAGCCAGTGGGGACCCAGATCGCTGCCGCGCTTGCCGGTCTGGCGGGCCTGGCAGGCGTGGCCCTCCTTGGTGCCGGGCTGGCGCCAGCGGCGCTCGGTTCGCGAGTCGATGCCCTCGTCGTCGGGGTCGCCCTGGCCATCGGCGTCCCGGTCGCCGCGCTGACGTCGGTGTTGATTGGGACGTTCATGGCGGCGTCGCTGCTCCACGGGTTCGATGATGGAGCGCGCCTCGCCAGCCAGGTCCTGCGGGCCGGCGTCGGCGGCGCGCTCGGTCTTGCGCCCTTGATCGCGCTTGCCGCCGCGACCTGGATCGTGATCGTGCGCCGTACCGGGCCGAGCCCGACCTAGACGGCCTTGGCCAGGACTCGAACCACGTCGCCGAGTCGGATCAGGCCAGGGCGCTCGACCTCTCCCCACACGCCGAACAACAGGTCCTTGCCGTTCGCAAGGCCCCGGTACGCCTTGATCGCCCGCAGGGTGTCGAGATCGCGAGCACCGCTGTCGGGGTGCTGGGTCGTGATCGCGCAGCGCGGGACCGGCGCGGATATCCGCAGGATCACCTCGCCCAGGGCGATCCGACGCCCGACCCACTGATCCTCCTCGTGGGCCCCGCCATCCTCGACGTCGATCAGCATCCGAAAGCGCCGCGCGTCCACTGAGTCGACGCCCAGCTCGGCCCCCAGCCGCGCCAGCGAGCCGTCGCTGACCAGGGTCGCCGGGTGGGCCACCCGCGTGCCACCGACGCGGTCCGTTCGCACGACGCGCAGCGGCCGACCGGCGAAGTGGGACAACACATGAGCCCACGGGCCGTCGAGGACATGACCGACGGCGGTCCGGCTGTGAATCGGCGTCTCGACGGCCTCGGCGAGACGGATCGCGTCCTCGACGATCTGCCCGTCCGGAAAGGTGAGCCGCAGGGTCGTGGCGTCCGGGTTGGTGTGCGCCAGCACCTGGACCAGCCGCGGCACGACCAGGCGATCGACCAGGCGGCCGGCGTCGTCGATGAGGTAGAACCGTCGATCCTCGAGCACGCCGGCCTCGGTCAGCTCGATCTCGTGTGGGTGTTGGAGGCCAAGACTTCGGACGGGCGCGATCGAGAAGCGAGCGACGCGGGGCACGTACAGATGCTACCCGAGCCACCGGCTTCACATCCGGAAGACGCCGAAGCGGGTCTCGGGGATCGGCGCGTGGAGGGCGGCTTCGATGCCCATGGTCAGGATCCGGCGGGTGTCGAGCGGGTCGATGATCCCGTCGTCCCACAGCCGGGCGGTGGCAAAGTAGGGCGAGCCCTCCCGTTCATAGGTGTCGAGTATTGGCGCCTCGAAGGCATCGCGCTCGGCCTCATCGGCGAAACCGCCGCTCACCGTCGACAGCACCCGCGCGGCCTGGGCGCCGCCCATCACCGAGATCCGGCTGTTCGGCCACGACCACAGAAAGCGCGGCTGATAGGCCCGCCCGGCCATCGCATAGTTTCCTGCGCCGAACGAGCCGCCGATCAGCACCGTGAACTTGGGGACCTCGGCAGAGGCGACCGCGGTGACCAGCTTCGCACCGTCCTTGGCGATGCCGCCTTCCTCGTACTCGCGCCCGACCATGAACCCGGCGATGTTCTGAAGGAAGACGAGCGGCACGCGACGCTGACAGGCGAGTTCGATGAAGTGGGCGCCCTTGAGCGCCGACTGGCTGAACAGGATGCCGTCGTTGGCCAGGATCGCGACCGGGTAGCCGCCCAGGTGGGCGAAGCCGCAGACCAGGGTCTCGCCGTAGAGCGGCTTGAACTCGTGGAAGCGCGAGCCGTCGACGAGCCGGGCGATCAGCTCCCGGACCGGGACCGGGCGGCGGGGGTCGAGCGAGACCGCGGCGTAGAGGGACGCCGTCGTTTCATCGCCGTCGGGCGATACCGCCGGCGGCTCCGGGTCGCGTCGATCCCACGGCGGTTGCGGCGCTCGGCGACTCAGGTTGCGCACGATCGAGCGACCGAGTGCCAGCGCATGCTCGTCGTTGAGCGCTTCGTGGTCGGCGACGCCCGACCGGCGGGTGTGGACCTCCGAGCCGCCCAGTTCCTCGGGCGTGACGTCCTCGCCGGTCGCGGCCTTCACGAGCGGCGGGCCGCCGAGGAAGATCGTGCCGGTGCCGCGCACGATGACGGTCTCATCGCTCATCGCCGGCACGTACGCACCGCCGGCCGTGCACGAGCCCATCACCAGGGCGACCTGCGGAATCCCGGCTGCCGACATCCGGGCCTGGTTGTAGAAGATCCGGCCGAAGTGGTCGCGGTCGGGGAAGACGTCGGCCTGGAGCGGCAGGAAGGCGCCGCCGGAGTCGACCAGGTAGATACACGGCAGGCGGTTCTCGAGGGCGATCTCCTGCGCCCGCAGGTGCTTCTTCACGGTCAGCGGGTAGTACGTCACACCCTTGACGGTCGCGTCGTTGGCAACGAGGACGCACGTGGTGCCCTCGACCCGGCCGATCCCGGTGACGATCCCGGCCCCAGGGGCCTCATTCTCGTACAGGCCATTTGCCGCCAGCGGGCTCAACTCGAGGAAGGCCGATCCCGGATCGATCAGCCGATCGATCCGCTCGCGGACCGGCAGCTTGCCGCGCTCGCGATGGCGTGCGATCGACCGGTCGTCGCCACCGGCGCCGCCGTCCGCAAGGCTCGCCTGGCGGCCACGTAGGTCGGCCACCAGGGTTGCCAGCGCGTCATGGTTCGCCCGCGATTCCGTGGCCGCTGGGTCGAGCCGGCTGCGCAGGACGTGCATGGCCGGATGATAGGTCGGCGGCAGGCCTTGACGTTGACTTATCGAAGGCCTGATGATGTAAACATCATCAGGAGGTGTCGGTGGATGTCAATGGCCGGACGGATGGTGCGGGAGGCTCGGCAGCGCGCGAAGTTGACCCAGCGTGGACTCGCCGCGAAGTCGGGGATCCCGCAGGAGACGATCGCGCGCATCGAGCGGGGGCGCGCCGATCCCCGGCTGAGGACCCTCGACCGCCTGTTGGCTGCCTGCGAGTTCGGACTGGAGGTGATGCCGCGCCTCGGGATCGGCATCGATCGAAGCCAAATCGACGAGCGTCTCGATACGCCGATTGACCGCCGGCTCGCCATCGCCATGGCAGACAATCGTCACTTCGTGGAGTTCCGCCGCACGCTTCGCCGGGTCGCCGAATGACCGAGCTTCAGGAGTTCCAGCCGGAGCGGATTCTCGAGATCCTCATCCGACGAGAGGTACGGTTTGTGCTTGTCGGAGGGCTGGCCGCGCAAGCCCACGGCTCCCCGTCCCTGACTGGTGATCTGGATATCTGCTACGCCCGCGACCGCGACAACCTGGACCGGCTGGCGGCAGCGCTGGCGGACCTTGCCGCCGTTCGGCGAGGGTTACCGGTGGACGGTCCGAGGATGCCCCCGCTGGACGCCCGGACGCTTCGGGCCGGCGGCTTGTTCACCCTCACGACGCGGTATGGCGACTTCGATATCCTGGCGACGCCGGACCCGGGTTTCGACTATCAGCGGCTCGTCCAGCACGCCGTCACAGCCGTTGTGCAAGGTGCGTCCGTCCACATCGCGTCGCTGCACGACCTCATCGAGATGAAGCGCGCCGCCGGCCGTCCGAAGGACCGGATCGAACTGGAAATCCTCGGGGCGCTGCGCGAGCAACTCGACCGCCGCGACTGACGCTCACGAACCGCTATCCGTTGTGCCCGGCCGATCCACGGGCCCGCCGTCACTCGTGCCTGCGGAGAACCTCTCGCTGGAAGTCGATTCCGCGATGGTTTCGAACAAGCGAAACATTCGACCCCGGACGGGAAGCCGGGTCGAGGCCTCATCCGACGCTCCTTGCAGCGGGGGTGCCAATCTTCCATCAATCGGGGCGACCTATCATCGTTCCGCGTGGCTGGAATGATCGAGGAATCGACTTGCAGCGCGAGTCAGGTCCGCACGCCACCCACGTGGCAATCCATGCCGGCTGGTGTGCCATCGGCTAGTGCGCGCCATCGGCTGGTGCCCCGGATGTCATCTGAGCCACCTGCAGCGTGCTACCCTGCCATAGCAAGTTATGACTCCCAATCAGACTACTGTTGACGCGCGCGCTCCCGGTGGCGAGGCAACACCCGACGCCGCTCACGGTCGGCGGCACAAGACGGCCGAGGAGATCCGGGTCGACCTTGCCGCGGCGTGGGGCGAGATGGGTGCGGCCTGGGGCGTGACCCCGGCCATCGCTCGGGTCCAGGCATATCTCATGGCCCGCCAGGAGCCGCTGACCGAACGCGAAGTCCGCGAGGCCCTGGGTCTGAGCCACCGCGCCGCCAGCCTGGCCCTGGCCGAAGCTGAGTCATGGGGGATCGTCGAGCGCGTCCAGGAGCCACGCCGGGTGGGTCGGCGAGGACCGGCCGGGACCGCCTACCTGGCAGTCGGCGATCACTGGCAGTGGTTCGGCCGGGTCATCGCCGAGCGCAAGGTCCGCGAGGGGGATCCGATCATCGCCGTGCTCGAGGCCAAGGAGCGCGAAGCCGCGGCCGCCCTCGAGGCCGACCCGGGGGACAACGAACTGGCCGCCCTGCGCGACTGGCTGTCGGCGTTCCTGGTCTTCGTCCGGTTGTTCGACCGCGCGGTGGGGCTGGTGCCGCAGCTCGACCCACGCGAGCTCGAGCGCTCCCTCGGCCTGCTCGGCAGGATTCCGGATGCGACGATCCTGCGCCTGTTCGACCTGCTCGGCGGCCTGCCGGATGACGACGTGATCGACCTCGTCGAAGCCCTCTCGCGCCTGTCGCCGACCGCCGCCCGTCGGGCCACCAGGCTGATGTCGGGCGTCATCCGCACGGTCTCGCGCTGATCGGACGGGATGATGGCGGAGCCGCTCACGTGCCGCCTTACGCAGGCCTCACCCGCGCTCGTGCGATAATCGCCGCGCGCGCGGGACTCGGCCGACTCGAACGGGCGACGACCCCGGGGCCAGACCCGGCCGGCGAACCGAGCGCGACCACCAGAGGAAACCGTCCAACATGACCGTCGAGACGTCCACCTGGGCGACCAAGAAGGGTCTCGCCCAGATGCTCAAGGGCGGCGTCATCATGGATGTCGTCACGCCCGATCAGGCCAAGGTCGCCGAGGATGCCGGGGCGGTCGCCGTCATGGCCCTCGAGCGCGTTCCGGCCGATATCCGCCGGGCCGGCGGCGTCGCGCGCATGAGCGACCCGTCCATGATCGAGGGGATCATGGACGCGGTGACCATCCCGGTCATGGCCAAGGCCCGGATTGGCCACTTCGTGGAAGCCCAGGTGCTCGAGGCGCTCGGCGTCGACTACGTCGACGAATCGGAGGTGCTGACACCGGCCGACGAGAGCAACCACATCGACAAGCACGCCTTCAAGGTGCCGTTCGTGTGCGGCTGCCGCAACCTCGGCGAGGCGCTGCGGCGGATCAACGAGGGCGCGGCGATGATCCGGACCAAGGGTGAGGCCGGAACCGGCAACATCGTCGAGGCCGTCCGCCAGCTGCGCGACGTGCTGGCCGAGATCCGCCGCCTGGCACACCTGCGCGAGGACGAGCTGTTCGCCGCCGCCAAGGAGCTCGGGGCTCCTTACGAGCTGGTCAGGCAGGTCGCTGCGGACGGTCGCTTGCCGGTCGTCAACTTCGTGGCCGGCGGCATCAGCACGCCGGCTGACGCAGCGCTGGTGATGCAGCTCGGGGCCGAGGGCGTCTTCGTTGGCTCGGGCATCTTCAAGGCCGAGGATCCCGCCCGTATGGCCAACGCGATCGTCCAGGCCACTACCTTCTTCGATGATCCCGGGAAGATCGCCGAGGTTTCCAAGGGCCTCGGGGCGCCGATGCGCGGCATGGCCATCGAGGAGATCCCGGAACAGGAACGGCTCGCGGTTCGGGGCTGGTAGGCGACTGACGACGTCGCCGGCGACCAGGCGCTCATGAGGATCGGCGTGCTCGCCCTCCAGGGGGCGTTCCGAGAGCACCTCGACACGCTCCGCGTCATCGGCGTGGAGGGTGTGCGCGTTCGCGAACCCCGCGATCTCGACGGGGTCAGCGGGTTGATCCTGCCGGGCGGTGAGAGCACCACGATGCGTCAACTCATCGAGCGCTGGGGGTTGCGTCGGCCGATCCTCGATCTGGCCGAGCGCGGCGCGCCGATCCTCGGGACGTGCGCCGGGATGATCGTGCTGGCGCGGGCGATCAGCGATGCGGAGCCGGCCGTGCTCCCGCTGCTCGATGTGACCGTGGAGCGCAACGCGTTCGGACGGCAGCTCGACTCGTTCGAGGCGGAGGTCGCGGTCCCGATCCTGGGCGACCGCCCGGTCCATGCCATCTTCATCCGCGCGCCCGTCATCGAGCGCACCAGCCCGGCGGTCGACGTCCTGGCGCGTCTCGAGGATGGCCGGATCGTCGCTGTCCGGGAGCGAAACATCCTGGCCACCGCGTTCCATCCCGAACTCGCCGGTGAGACGCGCTTCCATCGGCTGATGGCCGCGATGGCCTCCGAGCACGTCGATCCGGGGGAGGGCTCCGGCCGACGACCGCACCCAACCCGGCGCAGCCTTCCATCCCGGCGGGCAGGCGCGGCCCAATGAGCGCCCTGCGTGCTCCACGGAGCGGCGGCAAGGTCCGGCCGGCGCGCCTGACCGATCTCGCTGCGCTTGGCGAGCTCTCGCGGCTGTGCCAGTCCGACGCCGCCAACACACGCTCGCTGGGCCTGCCGGTCAACGGTCCCCCGATCGGCGTGTTCAGCCTGTTCCGCCTGCCGCTGGGCGCCTTCCGCCCGAATGACCTGATGTATGTCTACGAGGAGGGTGGCCACATCGCCGGCCTGGTCCGAGTTGAGCGTGAATCCGTCCGCGACGAATGGACGATCGTGGAGCTCGATGCCGTGGGGCTGGCGACCGCCGGCGACATTCGCTACCGGCTCGTGCAGCTGCTGCTGCGCGAAGGAGCCAAGCGGGGAGCGGCCCGCTTCCACGTCGCCTGTGCCGATGCCGACGGCAACGTCGAATTGCTGATGCAGGCCGGCTTCATGCGCTATGGCGAGGAGCGCGTGCTGTTCCGGCCGGCCGACGCGGAGACACCGGCACCGTGGACCGACGTCCGCGCTGCAGCCGCCCGAATCCGGCCGACGAATGCGCTCGATGCCGTCCCGCTGGCTCGGCTCTACGGCCAGTCAACGCCGGCGCCGGTCGCCCGCCTGGAAGCGTTCCGCCTGACCGACTGGGAGCGCCAGGGCCCGCATTGGCGGGTGCCGCGGTCCAGTCTGACCCCGATCCTGCGTTTCGCCGACGTGGAGGGATATGTCCAGGTGGCGCCAGCCGGCGGTCCCGATGGGACGATGCTCGACGCGTTCATCCAGATCGGTGTCGCCAAGGAAGACCAGCCGCACTACCTCAAGGTGATTGCCCGGCCCGACGTCGACGCCTCGGAACTCATCGAATTCGGCCTCGGCGTGATCGCCGCCCAGCGGACCAGGGGTGGCGATCACCGCCTCGACCGTGGCGTTATCGCGCCGGTGCGAACCTACGAATCGCCGGTCGATCGACGAATGGAGGATGCGGGCTTCAGCTCGATCGCCAGTGTGACCCTGCTCATGAAGGAAACGCTCATCCGTGTCGCCGAACCGGCCCTCGTGCCGGCCGGCGTCCGATAGTCTCGACTTGTGGAGGTCAACGTGGGATCCGACGACCGCCAGCGCGAATCAGTCGACGATCTCGATGCGTTGCTCACCTCGTTGCCGCCGGAGATCGTGGCCGCGGTCCACGCCCTGCCCGACCGAAGTGCTCTGATCGAGGTGGTCATGGACCTGGGCCGGTCGCCCGAGGCACGCTTCCCGGATTCGGAGGTGGGCCTGCTTGACCGCGAGATCGTTGAGGCCGACCTGGCCTTCGTGATCGAGCACATCGGGACGTTCGGCGACGACAACCGGGCCGGTATCGAGCGGACGCTCCATCGGATCAGCGCGATCCGCAACCGGACCGGCAAGATCGTGGGGCTGACGTGTCGGTTCGGGCGGGCGGTCTACGGCACGATCGAGATCATCAACGACTTCGTCGAAACCGGGAAGTCGATCCTGATCCTCGGCCGGCCGGGCATCGGCAAGACGACCATGCTGCGCGAGGCGGCGCGGGTGCTGGCTGACGACATGGGCAAGCGAGTCGTCGTGGTCGACACGAGCAACGAGATCGCGGGCGACGGCGACATCCCCCATCCGGCCATCGGCAAGGCGCGCCGGATGCAAGTTCGTACACCGTCGCTCCAGCACGAGGTGATGATCGAGGCGGTCGAGAACCACATGCCCCAGGTGATCGTCATCGACGAGATTGGCACGGAACTCGAGGCAGCGGCCGCGCGGACAATCGCCGAGCGCGGCGTCCAGCTGATCGGCACCGCGCACGGCAACAACCTCGATAACCTGATGCTCAACCCCACCCTGTCTGACCTGATCGGCGGCATCCAGAGCGTAACCCTGGGCGACGAGGAGGCGCGCCGGCGGCGGACCCAGAAGAGCGTCCTGGAGCGCAAGGCGCCGCCGACCTTCGACGTCATCGTCGAGATCCAGGATCGCGAGCGGGTCGCGGTCCACGCCGACGTGGCCGATACGATCGACGCCCTGTTGCGCGGAGACCCGGTCGCCCCCGAGCTGCGTTGGCGCGACGAGGAGGGGGTCCATCGAAGCCAGGGCCGACCCCGGCCGTCGCCCCGTGAGCAGTTGGGGGCGGAGCGGTTCGCCGGCCTTGTCGGAGCCGGCTCCCCCTGGCGGATGGAGCCCGGCTGGCGGGGCGAGGGCTCGTATCGAAGCGGCGGGTATCGGGAAGCGGACCGCGGCGCCGGTTTCCGGCCCGGCTACCGGCCCGGTGCGACCGGTGGCTGGCGGCAGTCGCGCGGCGGTTCCGGTCGTGAATCGGCGACCCGCGGGCCCCTTTCGGAGGGTGGCGGGGCCGGCACCCTGCCGGCCGAACGGTTCGCGCCGCCGCCGTCGTCGGCGCGTGAAGGGTCGCGAACGGCGGAGTCCCCCTTTGTCGCCGGTGACATCGCCGATCGGGGACCGCTGGAGCGAGGCGCCCTGTCGACCGCGGTCGAGGCACGCGCCCGCGAGGCGCGGGAGCTCGAGCGCCAGAAGGCCTGGCGTGACCAGGCGAGCCGCGCCCTGAACGCGTTGAAGGCGGAAGACGGCACCGGGCCGGTCAACGCCGAGGAGCTGGAGGACGACGACCTCGACAAGCTTCCGCTCGGCGCCGAGGAAGGACTCGACGGCCGCACCGTGCTGGTGCCCGGGGGCTCGCCATTGCCCACCCTGCGCGTCCTCCCGCAGGGGATCAGCCGCAAACGCCTGGAGCAGGCGATTCGCGACCTGCAGCTGCCCGTCGTGATTGCCCGCGACGTCGACGAGGCGGACGTGGTCATGACCCTGCGCAACGAGTACAAGCAGAAGTCGCCGCAGCTGCGCGACGCCGAGGATCGAGCGATGCCGATTTATGTCCTCAAGAGCAACACCATCCCCCAGATGCAGTCCAGCCTGACTTCGATCTTCTCGCTCGAGATCGATCCACGCGAGGCCGCCATGCGCGAGACGCAGGACGCCATCGACGCCGTCCTGCAGTCGTCGGAGGCGGTCGAGCTCTCGCCCCAGAACGCCTACATCCGGCGGCTTCAGCACCAGCTCGCGGAGCGGGCCAACCTCGTCTCCCGGTCGCGCGGCCGCGAGCCGTACCGGCGGGTCAGGCTTTACCCGGACGCAGCGCGCAGCGGTTGGCGGTGACCCA
>JBKKDW010000218.1:0-3863 GCA_046708025.1 Candidatus Limnocylindrales bacterium | reverse complement strand
GCCCAACCAGGCGCGTCAGGAACCAGGTCGCCCCGCTGTCCGGCACCAGCCCGATCCGCCCGAAGGCGAGGACGAAGCTGGATCCTTCGGCTGCCAGGCGGATGTCGCAGGCAAAGGCGAGTGACGCGCCGGCCCCCGCGGCGACCCCGTTGATGGCCGCGACGATCGGCTGGTCGAGGGCGCGCATCGCCCGGATGATCGGGTTGTAGCGCTCACGAACTTCGACGGCGAGCGGTGCCGCATCCGGTTCCAGACGCTCCTTGAGATCCTGGCCAGCACAGAAGGCTCGTCCCGCCCCGGTCAGCACCACGGCGCGCACGGCTCGATCGCGTGCAATGGCGCGAATGGCTGCCAGGAGCTCAGCCTTCATCGTCACGGTCAGCGCGTTGAGCGCCTCCGGCCGGTCGAGCGTGATTGTCGCAATCGCAGCGGCAACCTCGAACCGGATCGCGCTGAACGAGGGGGCTGACCGATCCCCGCTCATCAGAGGCCGATGTGGAGCCCGCTGAACTCGACCAGGCGACCGTCGACCAACTCGAACAGACGTCGATCGATGGGCTCGTCCGCGCCACCCGACTGCTCGACGATGAAGTCAGCAAAGAGGGCGGCGAACTCGTCGTCGCCCGGCCGGAGCGAACCGGCCGTCAGGAGATGACGTTCCGGGATCCCGACCAGGATCCGGCCCAGCGATCCGAGCTCACGAACGAGATGCGCAACCGCATCCGGGAGGAGGATCCGGGCGGCGTCCCAGCCATCGCCGGTCTGGGAGCTGATCAGGCGCCGATCGCCCGACGCCTCGGCGGTCCATGCCGCCGTCGCCGACCAGCTGGCGAGATTGCCCAGGGCCGCGTCCTGGATGGCGGCCGCCTCGACGCCCCACGACAGCAGGTGATCGCCGTTGACCACGATGTCGAAACCTCCTGCGTTGATGGTGTAGACGACCGGTAGCCCGGCGGGACCCTCGTCGAGCAGCGGCTGGGCGTGACTCTGCTCCGAATGAATCGCCATGGCCTCGCGATTGATTGATTCGACGGCGAGTCCCTGCGTCCCGACGGGCCGGAAGGCCGGAAACAGCAGCGTCCGGGCGTGTTCCCAGTTGTGCTCGGGTGACTCGGCGATCGTAGAGGCAGACTGGGGCGGAGGCACGTGGCCGCTTACGGGTGCGCCTGCGTCGATTGGGGCGAGGTAGTCGGGGGCAGTGTCCCGAATGGCTGCCGGTGGCCCCTCGCCAAGGTCGCGCCCGATGCCGCGCCCGACATTGCTGCCGCCCTCGTCCGTCTCCATGCGCGTCGTCCTCCTCGGCTCGTTGCGGTCAGCGACCCGACCAGGTCGGTGAGCGCTTCTCGACAAAGGCGGCCATGCCCTCGGTCTGATCATCGGTTTCGAACAACCGGAAGAATGCCTCACGCTCACGGGCCAGGCCGTCGTAGAGGCTGCGTTCTTCGGCGTCGAGGATCGCGGCCTTTGCGGCTCTCACCGCGAGTCGCGGGAGGATCGCGATCCGGGCCGCCAGCTCGAGCGCGGCATCCACGGTTGCCTCGGCGGGCACGACCCGGGTCACGAGGCCGAGCGACTCGGCCTGCCCGGCGTCGATCGACTCGCCCGTGAGGATCATCGCCATCGCCCTGGCCTTGCCGATTGCCCGGGTCAGGCGCTGGGTGCCTCCGGCGCCAGGCATCACCCCGAGTCGGATCTCCGGCTGGCCGAACGTGGCATCCTCGGCGGCGACGATCATGTCGCACGTCATCGCCAGCTCGCAGCCACCGCCGAGTGCGACTCCGCGGACCGCGGCGATGAGCGGAACCCCGATCCCGGCCAGGCGGTCCCACACCTCGAAGCGCCGATCCTCTCGCAGCGAGACGGACGTCTGCACGGCCAGCTCGCGGACGTCCGCACCCGCGGCGAATGCCCGGTTGCCGGATCCGGTGATCACGATCGCACGACAGGCCGAATCGGCGTCGAGCGCTTCGAGCGCCAGCGCGAGCTCGTCGAGCAGGTCGAAGCTGAGCGCGTTGAGTGCCTCGGGTCGGTTGAGCGTGACGAGGGCCACGCCGTCTAGCCGGTTGGCCGGAGCCAGGGACGCGGGCGCGGGCGACGGGAACGCGACCTGGACCAGGGCCTGGGGGCCATTGGGCATGGTCTCGGTCGGCGGATCACGCAGGGGTGCGGCCATCGTCACGAAGGTCCCTCGGCTGTGGTCTCGACAGTATCCACGGGCTGGGAAGCTGCCGCGATCATTTCCGGCAGATCGTCCAGGACAAGCAGGGTCGCCAGGCCTGGGGCGATCTCGCGCAGGTTCCGTCCGGCGGCCCGCATTGGGTCCGAGGCAAGACCCAGGTCGAGCGTCGCCCGGTCGTCGAACTCCATCGACGTGGCCAGGATCAGGTCCGTGTCGCCGCCCAGCGCGGTGATCACGCGCTGGACCCTCGTCCCGCGCAGGCCCGGCGTGGCGGCGACCAGGGGCAGGTGCTCCGCGGCGTAGCGGCGCTCGAACGTGGCCTGCGCCTCCGGGCCCCCGTCGGGGCGGCGGTAGAGTGCGAGGAGCGTGGTCATGGGGACACCTCCGACTGCGTCTCTGGGCTGGCGGCTGAACGATAGAAGGCCGCGAGGGCGGGGTTGACGAGGCCCGGTCGACGAGACATGACCTCATGGCCGCAGTCTGGCGCAACCAGCAACCGACCCGTGCCGAGCTGGCGAGCCAGGCGCCAGGCCTGATCGACGGGGGCGAGCGGGTCGCTGTCGCCACACAGCACGAGGGCCGGCGCGCTGATGGCATGAAGCTCCCGCGGCGAGAGAAGCGGCTGGGTCGTCACGTCGGCGGCGACGAGGAGCAGCAGGCGCCGCCAGGCTCCGGCGCCCTGGACCGGATCGTGCCGGCGCGCCAGGACGGCTGCCCAGGCAGGATCGTCGCGCTCGATCCTGGCCGGGTCCAGCAGACGGCGGGCGACGCTCGCGCGCGGTTCGCGCTCGGTCGAGATGCCCGCCACCACGAGGCTCAGGATCCGTCCCGGGTGACGCGCCGCGAACCCAAGGGCGGTCATGGCGCCCATGGAGAAGCCAAGCAGATGAATGGCGTCGAGGCCCATGGCATCGATGAACGCCTCGAGGTCGTCCACGAGCCACGTCGCTCGAAAGCCATCGGCCGGATCCCAGCGGGTCTGCCCGTGCCCGCGCGCGTCGGGCAGGTGAACCAGGAAGTCGTTGGCCAGGGTCGGGATCTGCGCCGCGAAGTCGAGCCGGCCAGCGGAGCTTGCGGCGTGCAGCATGACGAGTGGCGCGCCCGCTCCGACCAGCTCGTACCCGATCTCCAGGTCGTTGGCGCGGATCGTCGGCATCGCCGCGATGCTACCGCTCCGGCTTGCCTTCCACCTCGCTGGTCGCCGCGCCCTCGATTCGGAGATAGCGGCGCCGGTAGTAGAGGAGCGGCATGGGGTGGCCCGGGACGCTCGCGAGGGTATCGACGCGCCCGATGAACAGGTCGTGGTCGCCCGCCGAAAAGGTCTCGACGACGGTGCATTCGAGGGTCGCGATGGCGCCGTCGACCATTGGCAGGCCGGTTGGACCCGGGTGCCAGGCAGCCCCGCAGAACGCCTCGCGACCGGGCTCAACCGGTGCCCCGGCGAAGCAATCGGAGATGGCCTGCTGGTCCTCGGCCAGGATGTTGACGGCATAGCGACCGGCCGACCGCACGATCGGGGTCAGGAAGCGGCGCCGATCGAGGGCGACCATGACCAGCGGCGGCTGGAGTGAAACGGAGCTGAGCGCGTTGACGGTGATCCCAACCGGTCGCTCGCCATCGAATGCCGTGACCACGGTGACTCCCGTCACGAAATGACCCATCACTCGGCGGAAGAGGTCGGGCT
>JBKKDW010000217.1:0-10873 GCA_046708025.1 Candidatus Limnocylindrales bacterium | reverse complement strand
AGCGCCTCGGACACGCCCAGGGCCTTCACCGTCACCACGCTCATGACCACGATGACCGTGTTGACCGCATCGGAATAGAAGAACCGCCCGACCAGGAATCGGCCGAGACCCGGCACCTCGCGCGCGTGGGCGATCGATTGGCGCAGCTGCCCGAAGGAGGCCACCACCTCCGCCGCCGTCAGGCGAGCCCTGGCCTGGTGCGGTTCGCGTACGACGGCGAAGATCGGAATGGCGAACACCAGGAAGAGCATGGCCGCGAGGCGGAACCGGTCCTCAACCGGGACATCGAGCAGGAAGATCAACAGGCCGACCGTTACCGTCCCGCAGTAGCCGATCGCCGTCCCGAGCCCCGACAACTTGCCGCGCGACTCGGGCAGGCTGACGGCCCGCAGCATCGCGTCGTAGTAGATGAGCGCAGCCTGATAGGCAAAGTTCGCCACAATGAACAGCAGTAGTCCGACGATCGGCGGAACGTCGGCGATGACGAACGTCGTCCCGATGCACACCGCCGTGAAAATGAACAGGAACGGCAGGCGTCGACCGGCCCGGTCCGAGATCGCGCCGAGGATCGGCGAGATGATCGCGTTGAGACCGACGCTGACGACGATGGCCAGGGCAAGCAGCACATTGCCGTCGCGCTCGCCGAACTGGCGGTCGTTGACGAGGTAGAGCCCAATGGCGCCCGACACGACGGCAAAGGTGAAGATCGTGTTGGCGAAGTCGTACAGCGCCCACGCTGCCGGAATGATCGCCCGGCCGCTCGGCGTCATCCCGGCTAGACCACGCGGGCGCGGCACCTGACCGCCCGGGTGCGACGCCGGACCGCCTGGCGTCGGCGAGCTGGTCACGGCGCGATGATAGCCGCGCCGCGCATCGTAGGATGTGCCCGAGATGACAAATGCCCCAACCGCTCTCGCCGGACTTCGGCCGCAGGTCATCGGGCATAGGCACCCGGAGCGAGTCGTCGATCCGATCGTCGAACCGCTGTGGGCCGGCATCCGTTCGCTCGCAGCCATAACCCAGGGAAGGGCGACCCTCGCCGGTGAGGCTGGCGATCCGGTCGACGGGCATCTCGAGATCGTCGCCGCCCTCGCCGGGGCGGCAATGGCCCAGGACCTGGTGGTCGATGGCTACCTGACCAAACAGGCCGCGCGCGACGGGCATGGCGCCTATACCGGCACGGACGAATCGTCCATGCTCAGCCAGCTCGCCAACCGACCCTTGCTCGGCATCCGGCGCAGCCGGTCCAGGGAGTTGGCGCAACAGATCAATGCAGATCGCGCGGCGCGGACGTTCGGGCCGGACGACACGGTCACGTTCGTCGCCATCGACCTGCTCTGGCTCGACGGAGAGTGGCTGCTGGACGTCCCCTTCCTGGAGCGTCGACGCATCCTCGAATCGGTCCTGGCCGAGTCGGATCTGGTGCGCCGCGGCGTCTTCGTCCGGCCACCCATCGAAGCATGGGTCGGGTCGTGGCGCGCTCAGGGTTTCGGCGGGCTCAGCTACAAGGCCGCCAACAGCCGCTACAGGCCGGGCGTTGACAGCCCGGATTGGGTCAGCGCGCCGATGCCTCGCCGTTGACCGGCGGGCCGCGGCGACGCCAGCAGCGGGACCCGCAGCACGCGCTCCGGCAGACACGCCTGAGCCACGGTGGTACGGTCTGCGGGTGCCCCAAACCGTCCTGACGCCCGCCATCCGTGAACAAATTGAGCGGCTTGGGCGGGCCGACATCATGGTCGGTATCCCGAGTTTCAAAAATGCCGCAACGATCGGATACGTCGTGCGCGCCGCACAAGCCGGGCTGGTCCAGTACTTCCCGGACCTCCACCCGGTCGTCATCAACTCGGACGCGGGCTCGCCCGATGGCACCGGTCGCGTCGTCGTCGAGACAGAGCCGCCGGACTACATCGAGCAGATCCTGCTGGTCCGGCCCACCAACAAGCTCCAGCGAGTCAGCCTGACCTACCCGGAGATCGACGGCGTCGGCGGCAAGGGTGCGGCGCTGCGGACCATCTTCGAGATTGCGGCAGCGCTCCAGGTCCAGGCCCTCGTCGTCGTCGATTCGGACCTGCGCTCGATCGTCCCCGAGTGGATCGAGCTGCTCGCCGGGCCGATCCTCAAGGGCGGCTACGACTTTGTGGCCCCGCTGTATGCCCGCTACAAGTACGACGGCACGATCACCAATACCGTGACCTATCCGCTGACCCGGGCCCTCTATGGGCACCGCATCCGGCAGCCGATCGGCGGCGACTTCGGCGTTTCCGGGGATCTCGTCCGGCATTACCTGACGCTCGACGACTGGACCGACGATGTCAGCAAGTTCGGCATCGATATCTGGATGACGACCTCCGCGGTCACCGCCGGATTCGCCGTCTGTCAGACGCGGCTTGGCGCGAAGATTCACGATCCCAAGGACCCGGGCTCCGACCTGGGTCCGATGTTCCGCCAGGTCGTCGGCACGATCCTGCGCCTGGCCGTTCGCTACCCCGAGAAGTGGCTGGCGATCCGCGGCAGCCACGACATCCCGGCCTACGGCTTCGAGCGAATCATCGAGCCGCCGCCGCTCGAGGTGAACACCCTCCGCCTTCTGTCCGAGTTTCACGCCGGCTCGCTGACCCTGGCCGACACCTGGCGGTCAATGCTCGCCCCGGCTACGGTGGAAACGGTGCTGGAGCTGGCGACCGAGGCCGGTCGGCTCGGCGATGGCGCCCGCACCCGGCTCGGGCTGGGCGGTGATGTCGCCTCGACCACGGCGTCGACCCTCGAGATGGCCGACGCGGTCGCGTCGTTCCACTTCCCCGACGACCTGTGGGCGCGGATCATCTACGACCTGGTCATCACTGCGCTCGATCCCCGGCCCTCGCTGGAGACGCTGGTCGCGGCGCTCGTGCCCGTCTATTTCGGGCGCGTCGCCAGCTTCATCATCGAGAATCGCAACGTCACCACGGACCAGGCCGAGGAGCGGGTGGAGCGCCAGGCCCGGGCGTTCGAGTTGATCAAGCCCTATCTCGTGGGACGCTGGGTGGAGGCCGGCGGATGACGGCGAAGCCGCCCCTGCCCACCCGGATCCTCATTCCGGTGGCCAATCCGATGACCGCCGAAGAGCTGATTCGCCTGGGCGCGGCGATGCTCGACACCCGCGCCGGCGAACTGTCCGCCCTGGGCATCGTGGAGGTGCCCGAGGGGATGCCGCTGTCGGAGGGTGCCACCCGCGCCCGGCACGCCCGACGGCTCCTCCAGCGCGTCCTCGACTACGCACCCAACGGCACCACGATCCACCCGATCGTGCGCATCGGTCGGCACGCCGCTGAAGGGATCATCGAAGCATCCGCCGAACAGGAGGCGGATCTGATCATCTTCGGCTGGGGCGGCAAGATGGTGGGCGGCCGGGACGGCACCGTACCAACCGTCTTTTCACCCACGATCGACGAGGTCGTGCGCGAGTCGCCATGTGACATCGCAGTCGTCAAGCAACGCGGCTTCAAGGAGATCAAGCGGGTCCTCGTCCCGGTCCGGGGCGGCCCACATGCCGAGCTCGCCATGCGTTTCGCGGACGGGATCGCGCGCCATCACGACGCGACGGTCGTGGTCCTGCATCTCGTTCCGCCCGGCATCACCCTGGCAGTCCGGGCGCAGGCGGAGCGGGCCCTCGGCGCGTTCGTGAAGCAGCACGTCCAGGGCCGCAGCGAGGCGATCCTGCGCGAGGCGCCGAACGTGCGCAACGCGATCCTGCGCGAGGCCGAACAGGCGGACCTGGTGGTCATGGGCGCATCCGCGCAGCCGGGCGGCTCGGGCGCCGATTCCTATCTGTTCGGTGCCCTGCCGGAGGCCATCGCGGCGCGCGCCAAGCCGTCGGTCATCGTGGTCAAGACCCGCGAGACGATCGGGCGCACCACGTTCGAGCAGCTCGCCACACGGGCCGAGACCCTGGCCGCCGCCGATCGAGCCGCCGAGGAAGGGCGGGCGGTGCCGATCCGGGTCGAACGTTGGTTCGGCGAGGCCAACTTCCACCACGCCGAGTTCGCCGATCTGCGCCGCCTCGTGGCGCTCAAGGAGGCCCAGCACCTGACCGTCAGCCTGGTCCTGCCCACGCTTGACGAAGAGGAGACCATCGGCCCGATCGTGCGCCGGGCGATGCGCGAGATGGTCGGCCGGGTGCCGCTAATCGACGAGGTCCTGGTGATCGACTCGGCCTCGACCGACCGGACCCGCGAGATCGCCGCCGCCGAAGGCGCCCGGGTCGTCCAGCATCCCGAGGTCCTGCCGCGCTACGGCTCGTTCCGGGGCAAGGGCGAGGCCCTCTGGAAGTCGATCTACGAGACCTCCGGCGATATCATCGTGTGGGCCGACACGGACGAGAAGCACTGGCATCACCGGATGGTCTATGGGACGCTCGGCCCGCTGCTCCACGAGCCGCGCCTCCAGTACGTCAAGGGCTACTACCAGCGACCGATCGTCGAGGACGGCGTACTCAAGGAGGGCGGCGGCGGCCGGGTGACCGAACTCGTGGCGCGGCCGCTGATCAACCTGTTCTATCCGGAACTGTCGGGGATGATCCAGCCACTGTCCGGGGAGTACGCGGGACGACGGGCACTTCTCGAGTCGATTCCGTTCTTCACCGGCTACGCGGTCGAGATCGGCCACCTCATCGACGCCGCTGAACGGCTCGGCAGCGAAGGGCTGGGACAGGTCGACCTCGAACGGCGGATCCACCGCAACCAGGAACTCGAGGGCCTGTCGCGGATGTCGTTCGTGATCCTCCAGGCGGTCATGAAACGGGTTGAGGAGCGACGCAAGACGCGCCTGTTCGCGGAGATGGGCTCGACCATGAAGTTGCCGCGCTCGGGCAAGGGGCGGCTGTCACTGGAGGTCATCGAGCTGGCCGACCAGGAGCGGCCGCCCATGATTCGGATCCCCGAATATGTCCAGCGCCGGCGAGCTTTCCTCGGGGAAGCGGCGGTGGCCGGCGCGGCCGACTCGAACGGCGGACCTGCGGTCAGAATCCCGGTCGCCACTCGCCGGCGCCGGTCGCGTTAGCCCACGACGCCCGGACTGTGGTTCGTCGCGAGAGCCGAACGATCCTCTTCGCGCCAGACTCCTTCAAGGGTTCGTTGACCTCGGTCCAGGTCGCGCGCGCCCTCGCCGACGGCTGGGCCCGCGCACGCCCAGACGACACGGCGCTGCTGTGTCCGCTTGCTGACGGTGGCGAGGGCACGCTCGAGGCGATCGCCGCGGCCGGCGGCTGGGCCTGGCAGACGGCCGAGGTCCACGACCCGCTCGGGCGGTCCATCCGGGCTCGCTGGCTGCGTTCCACCGACGGAACGCGGGCGGTGGTCGAGATGGCCGAGGCCTCGGGACTGTCGCGCATCGCCCCGGACAAGCGAGACGCGATCGCGGCAAGCTCGATTGGAACCGGCGACGCCCTGCGCGCCGCCCTGGACGCCGGTAGCCGTTCGATCGTCCTGGGCATCGGGGGGAGTGCCACGACCGACGGGGGCGCCGGCCTGCTGCGGGGCCTGGGCGCCGACGTTGACCGCGATGCGGCGCGAGCGGATCTCGCGGGACTGGACCGGCGCCTCGCGTCCGTGGACCTGGCCGTCGCCTGTGATGTTTCCAATCCGTTGCTCGGTCCATCGGGCGCGGCCGCGATCTACGGCCCACAGAAGGGGGCGTCGCCAGCTGACGTGGCCGAACTCGATCGGTTGCTCGCGATATTCGCCGGTGCGCTCGAGGCGGCCGCCGGCCGGCGCGTGCAGGAGATGCCCGGGGCCGGCGCGGCCGGCGGCGTCGGCTTCGCCCTGCTTGCGATCGCCGATCGATTCCGCTCGTTCGCCCTGCGGCCCGGGGTCGAGCTCCTGATGGAGGCGACCGGCTTCAGCGCACGGCTCGCCGAATCGGACCTCGTCATCACCGGCGAAGGCCGGATCGACGCCCAGACCGCCTACGGCAAGACGGCGCTCGGCGTCGCGCGACGGGCGGCCGAGGCTGGAGTGCCGTGCATCGCGGTCGGGGGCGGCGTGGAACCCGACGGAATCGATGCCCTGGCCGCTCTCGGTGCGGTCGCCGTCCCGGTCAGCGAGCGACCTCAATCGGTCGAAGCCGCGATGGCGGCCGGCGCCGCTCCGCTCGCACGCTGCGGGGAGCGGTTGGCGCGGCTCGCTTCGATCTGGCGGGTTGACTTAGTCCACGACTAAGTCCATCCTTCCTCAATGAACACCCAGGTGAACATCCACGAAGCGAAAACCCATCTGTCGCGTCTCCTCGAGCGGGTCCAGGCCGGTGAGGAAATCACGATCGCCAAGGCCGGCAAGCCGATCGCGCGCCTCTCGGCGATCCACGAGCGGCCGGTTAAACGTGTGCCCGGCCATGACCGGATCATCATCCATCCGAACTTCGACGACCCGTTGCCGGAATTTGACCCCGACTACTTCCACCCCGAGGACCCGCTTCGATCCGTCGACGGATGAGAGTCCTTCTCGACACGCACACATTCCTCTGGTGGGCCTCGGCAGGGGGCGCGCGAGTCTCCGATCGCGTCAGGGAGATCCTGGAAGGACCAGACAACGACGCCAGTTTGAGCATGGCTTCCGCATGGGAGATTGCGATCAAAGTCGGCAATGGCCGCATGGAGCTGCCTGGGCCCGTCGAGCACTACCTTCCCGACCGCATCCGTCACCATCGCTTTTCGATCCTCGCGATTGATCTGCCCCACGCCATGCGGGCCGGGACACTCCCCAGGATCCACGCTGATCCATTCGACCGGATGCTCATCGCCCAGGCGCAGATCGAGGGGCTGCCGATCCTGACCGCCGATCCGGCGATATCGCGCTACGACGTCGAGACCATCTGGTGATCCCCGCCGCGTCCGGGCCGAAGCCCAAACGGAAGCCGCGTCCGCGGAAGCGCAAGTTCGCCGACCCCGCCGCAAGCTACGCGAAGCGGCTGGAGCGCTATCGCCCGGGCCTGGTTGAGTACACCCTGGCTGGCCTCGCAGCGCTGTACGGTCGCCCTGCCTGGGAACGCCGCCTTGATCCAACGAGCGAGCTGATCCTCACGATTCTGACCCAGAACAGCGCCGACACCAACGCCGAGGTCGCCTTCGAGGCGCTTCGGCGGGCGTATCCCGGCGGCGGCCCGGTCGAGGCTCACAGTTTCGGCGCGGGCTGGGGCGGGCTGGGGCTCCCTGAGGGTGCGGCGCCGAATTGGACGGCCATCGAGTTCGCGCCACTCCCCGAGCTGACAGATGTCATCCGGCCGGGCGGCCTGGCCAACCAGAAGGCGCCACGCCTGCAGTCAACCCTGCGCAGGATCCGCGAGGACCGAGGCGACTACGCCCTCGAATTCCTTGGCGAGATGTCAGCGCTCGACGCCCGGACCTGGTTGACCCAGATCGACGGCATCGGCAAGAAGACGGCCTCGGTGATGCTGCTCTTCTGTTTCGGCCAGCCGTTGCTGCCGATCGACCGCCACGTGGAGCGAGTCTTGCGCCGAGTGGGCCTGCTGCCGCCCAAGGCCTCGCTGGATGAGGGCCACGATCTGGTCCTGGGCCTGTTCGAGCCCGACGAGATGTACGAGGCGCACGTCAATCTCATCCAGCACGGCCGCAAGGTTTGTCACGCGCAGCGTCCGAACCACGACACCTGCCCCCTTCGGGCGCGTTGCCGCTACGTCGACCTGAAGGCTCCCTGAGCCGGCCACGCGGCGCCGAGCCCTCAGGACGAGATCCGACGAACCCCTTCGACGATGTCCAACCCCGCATCCAGTGATGCCACGGTCGGCGGCCCCACCTCCAGCGCAGCTGCCGCAAGGTATGCATCCGAGAAATCGAGCTTGGACCGTTCCCCATATAACCGAAGCGCTCGGCGAACCGTCGCCGCCTCCGCCACGACAAGTCCGTCGGCGGCGAGGAGCTCCCCGAGCCGGTCGGCCGCGACTCCGCGCGTCCAGCGAAGCAGCGACCGCCCAACGAAGACCAGCTCGGCGATGACGACCGGCGTCACGAGCAACGCGAGCTCAGCATCCGCGACCCGCCGGAAGATCGACAGGGCCGGCTCATGCAGCGGATGGCTCGGCCCGACTAGCAGGGCGATGAACACATTCGTGTCCGCGTAGGCCATCTCCGGCCGACGACGCGGTGCCCGTACTCCGGGGCCGCTCACCCGGACCGGCGGGACAATCTACCCACCGATACCGCGCGCCGGACCGCTGCCCCGGCCATGCCGTCCTCGATCAGTGCGTCCAGGCCGTCGGCGTTGTTCGGAACCCGCGCGGCCGCGCCGGCAGCGATCCCGGCGAACTCGAGCAGGCTCCGCCGCGGCCGTGGCTCCACGAGCAGCTCCGTGCCTCTGGGTACAAACTCGATGTCGTCGCCCGGCCTGACACCGAGCGCATCGCGGACCGCCTTCGGGACCGTGATCTGGCCCTGCCTCGTAATCCGTGCCAGATGTCGATTACCAATCCGTGACTCAGTACTCATCCACCTAACAGTACCTTATCCCTACCTACTGTCAACAGCCAAGGCGCTTCTACCTTGCAGGACGTCCGTCCCATGGCCGCTGCTATCCTCGGCTCATGTTGAGCGGCGGACCGGCGAGCGGCCACGGGGTGCAAGCGCCGCGCATCCTGATCGTGGACGACGACCCGAACCTCCTGATCCTGCTGGCCGACCAGCTGCGCGCCGACGGCTACGAGACGGCGACGGCCCGCGACGGCGTCGAGGCCCTGCGGCGGCTCCAATCGTCGTGGCCCGATCTGCTGATCATCGACATGATGATGCCGCGCATGGACGGCCTCTCCCTGGCCCGCGAGATCAAGGCCAGGGCAGACCTGCCGATCATCGTCCTGTCCGCGATTGACGCGGTCGACTCCAAGGCGGACCTGCTGGAGGAGGTCGCCGAGGACTACGTGACCAAGCCCTACCACTACCCGGAGCTGCGGGCCCGGATCAACCGCGTGATCCGGCGACTGGGTGACAAGGTTCCGCGCCAGAGCCTGGTGCTCGGCCCGAACCTCACGCTCGACCTGCATCGCCGGGAAGCCACGGTCGAGGGCACGCCCGTCGCGCTCACCCCGGCCGAATCACGACTCCTTTACGCGCTGGCGGCGAATCTCGGGCAGACCGTGACGACGGAGACGCTCCTCGCCCGCGGCTGGGCGGAGACCGAGGACGCCGACCCGTCCTACGTCTGGGTCACGATGCGACGGCTCCGGCAGAAAGTGGAGCGCGAACCGAACCGGCCGGTACACCTGCAGACTGTTCGAGGAGTCGGCTATCGGCTCGTCCCGGCCACCGCCGGGGACGGCCTGGCGATCCCGGCGACCACCGGTGACTGAGCGGGACGACCCGGTCAACCTCGACCGCGATGGCGACGATCGCCGCGGCGACGGCGAGGATCCCGCGCCTGGGATGGGCTTCCGAACACGCCTGACCCTGGCCCTCATACTGGCCGCCGTGCTGCCGATGACCGCGTTCGGGCTCCTTGTCCTGGGGATCGGGGCGACCGTCGGCGGGCCAGCGGCGGACCCCAACCTGGGCCGTCTGCTCCTGTTCGGGCTGGCCATTGCCGTCCTGCTCGCCGTCTTCGTCTCCTACCTGCTCGCCGCCGATCTGACCAGGCCGCTGCGCGCGATCGCTGCGGCCGTGGATCGCGTCTCGGCCGGGGACCTCTCCACCCCGATCCGCGTCGGCGGCGACGACGAGCTGGCGCGGCTCGCCGACAGCCACAACCGCCTCGCCGCCGACCTCGAGCGGCGCAACCGCGAGCTCGGGCGGATCCTGGCCGCAATCGAAGGCGCCTCACCGCGCGACGGGGTCGAATTCCTGGTCGGCAAGGCCGCGCTCGACGCCCGGTCAGCGTTCGGCATGATTGATTCGAAGGTGATCCTCACCGACCCGGCGACGATTCCAACCGACGAGGTGGTTCCCGGCGAGGCTCGCCCCCTACGCGCGGAGCTGCGCGTCGGCGATGACGCGCTCGGCGTACTCGTGGGCCGCCTGCCGGCGACTCGTCGATGGGAACGGGCCGACCAGGACCTGCTCGAGCTGTTCGCCAGCGAGATCGCCGTTGCCATCCGCAACGCGCAGCTGTTTGGCCAGGTCGAGGCGCAGAACGTACAGCTGCTCGAACTCGATGCCGCCAAGGACGACTTCCTGCGCGGCGTCAGCCACAACCTCCAGACGCCACTGACCAGCATCGGCGCCTATGCCGAACAGCTCGAGCTCGACCGGCCCGATCCGCGCCTTGGCATCATCGCCGAGCAGTCCGAGCGCCTGTCGCGCATGGTCCGGCAGCTGTTGACCGTGACCCGCCTCGAGTCCGGCGCGCTCCACCCGCGGTCCGAGGTGGTGTCGCTGGCGACCCGCGTGCGCAAGGCGTGGGAGGCGCTCGGCGCCGCGGACGTCCCGTTCACGCTCGACGACCGGGCCGGGGGCTGGCTGGCGGTCGCCGACGCCGACCAGCTCGACCAGGTCCTGTGGGCCCTCCTGGACAACGCGGTCAAGTACGGCGGGCGGACGCCCATAGCGGTGGAGGTCGTGGTGAACGAGGCGGCTTCGCGGCTGCGGATCACCGTGTCCGACGGCGGTCCGGGCGTCGCCGAGGCCGATCGACCCCGGCTCTTCGGGCGGTTCGTCCGCGGCGCCGAGCGGATGCCGGACGAGGGCAGCGGCCTGGGGCTGTACGTGTCGCGCGAACTGTGCCGGGCGATGGGTGGCGAGCTGTTCATCGATCGGCCGGCAGCCGGTCGCGGCGCGGCCTTCAGCATCCACCTGCCCGCGGAGTTCGCGGAGGAGGGCTGAGCCTGGACTCTTGCCATCCAGGACATTATCACGCATGATGTTCTCGTGAATGAGAAGAACGTCCTCCCCGGCTTC
>JBKKDW010000216.1:0-8764 GCA_046708025.1 Candidatus Limnocylindrales bacterium | reverse complement strand
TAGCGAGGGTCTGTCCCTCGATTGTGAACGGCGTTCGCAGCAGGCGCAGAAGGCGCTCCGCCAGCAGGGTCGCGTCCTTGACGCTCCCGTTCTCCACGAGGACGGCGAATTCGTCGCCGCCCATCCGCGCCGCGGTATCCGCGGCTCGCAGGGCGCGCCTGATGCGGTGCCCGACCGCGGCCAGCAGCTCGTCTCCGGCGGCATGGCCAAGGCTGTCATTGACTGTCTTGAAGTCGTCGATATCGACGAACAGGACGGCCGGGGTCCGTTCCTCGCGATCCGCCCTCGCCAGCGCGTGCTCCAGGCGGCTCTTGAACAGCGATCGGCTGGCCAGGTTGGTGAGGGGATCACTGAAAGCGCGCTGCGACATGGACCAGGCGACGAGGCTGACCACGCTCAGTGCGGTGATGTAAGCCCCGTGGATGAGCGCCCAGGCGAGCGGGTTGTCACGGCCCGCCGGATGATTGAAGACCGAGGCGGCATCGAGCAATCCCACGCTCAGATGATGGGCGACGACGTAGCCGATCGACAGGATGAATGGGACCCAGTCCTGGTAGAGCGCCAGCAGCGGGACGACGACGAAGAAGTGGAAATGCACCTCGATCGTGCCGTTCGAGAGATGAACGAGGATCGCCGATGCCGTCAGGAGGCTCAGGCTGGCCGCGATTGAGCGACTCTGGCGGCCCAAACGTGGCCTTGAAGCGGCGATGGCCA
Organism: Candidatus Limnocylindrales bacterium; assembly: GCA_046708025.1. GTDB lineage: Bacteria > Chloroflexota > Limnocylindria > Limnocylindrales > CSP1-4 > SPCO01. Next base: position 8,050 of record JBKKDW010000216.1, on the reverse strand, counting down.
GGAGCGCTACGGGGACGGCCTCCGCGATGGAGTGGCCGATGTCGTTTCCCGTCAAGACGCCGAATGCCACGATCGCCGGCACGTGCAGGAATGCCAGGACCGTGATCACCTGGTGACGCGTGCGCCAGACCTCGTCGGGCAGCAGTCGACCGCGCGGCAGCACATGGCTGAGGCTGGCGATCAGGCGGGCACCGCGCGCGCGGACTGTCAGGCGCCAGGCCCCGGGCACGGACGGCCAGCGCCGCAGGCCCGGGGTGGGCTGGACCGTCGTGCCGGTCGCAGCCGCGCGCGAAAGGTCGGTTGTCACATGGCTCGTTTCAGGTCGGGGACTTGAAGGCTGATGAGACCCTCCCCACCACGGGACTGTCTATAGTCCTTTGGGGTGCGGTTCCGTTGGTTCCGGAGGCGTTCGCATGCCTCGGTGCGCCCCGTGGCGGTCATGCCGTCCAGCGCCGAGACCGCTCGTTGCGCGCGGGGGACGCTCGCCCCGGCGAGCGCTCGCCCGGGCGCGTTATCGTTCCGCCATGGCGACCGAACGGGAGGTCCTGACCATTGGCGGGCGCGAGGTCTCGATCTCAAATCCGGGCAAGATCTATTTCCCCGAGACCGGCCATACCAAGCTCGACCTGGTCAACTACTACCTGGCCGTTGCCGATGGCGCGCTGCGCGGGACGGCCGGTCGCCCGATGGCCCTGAAGCGCTTTGTCGACGGAGCGGCCGGGCAGCCGTTCTTCCAGAAGCGGGCGCCCGAGAATCGTCCCGATTGGATTCGTACGGCCACCCTCACCTTTCCCTCGGGCCGGACGGCCGACGAGATCGTGCTTGACGACGCGGCCGGGCTGGCCTGGATCGTCAACCTGGGCTGCATCGACCTCAACCCCCACCCGGTCCGGGCCGAGGACCTGGACCACCCCGACGAGCTGCGGGTCGACCTGGACCCGGTGCCGGGCGTGGGCTGGGCGCAGATTCGCGAGGTCGCGCTGGCCTGTCGGGAGGCCTTGACCGCGGTCGGCCTCGTGGGCTGGCCGAAGACCTCGGGCTCGCGCGGGATTCACATCAACGTCCGGATCGCGCCACGCTGGACCTATCCGGAGGTCCGTCGCGCCGCCCTGGCCCTGGCCCGCGACGTGGAGCGGCGCGTGCCGGACCTGGCGACCTCCAAATGGTGGAAGGAGGAACGCCATGGCGTGTTCCTCGATTACAACCAGAACGCCAAGGACCGGACGGTTGCCTCGGCCTATTCCGTGCGCCCGCTGCCGGACGCCCGGGTTTCTACCCCGCTCGCCTGGGACGAGGTCTCCACGGTGCAGGCCGAGGCCTTCACCATCGACACCGTGCCGGCGCGCTTCGGCTCGATCGGCGATCCCGGTGCCTGTATCGACGACGCGACGGGCTCGCTCGACGCCCTGCTGGAGCTCAGCCGGCGCCACGAAACCGAGGGCGAGGGCGACGCCCCGTGGCCACCGAACTACGCGAAACAGGCCGGCGAGCCGCCGCGGGTCCAGCCGTCGCGGCAGCGGCGTGCGGCTGGGGACTACGAAGCCGGGCGAGGCGAGGCTGGTGGACCGCCGCCGGAGGTGGCACGGGCGCGCCGGGCCGCTGTTGAGCAGGGTGATCCCAACGCCGGGCTACCGACGGAGTGGGCGGGATCGCGACCGACGCCGACCGGCCGTCGTCGGAGCGCAGTTCCGGTCGTGGAGATCGCCCGGGCAGAGCACAAGGACGAGGCCCTGGCCGGCCTCGAGCGTTGGAAGGCACGCCATCCCGGGGCCGCCGCGGCGCTCGAACCGGCGGACGTGCTGGTCGACGCGATGCGCGGTCGGTCGACCACGTGGACGCGCGTGCGGGTCAACCTGATCCACGTGCCGGAGGCGGATCGACCGGCCCAGGAACCGCTGGAGGTCGACTACGACCCGTGGGCCGGTTATAGGCGGCCGGACCGCACCTGAACGGCCGTCGCGATGTGGGTAGTGGTCACCAGGCGCACAAGACGCGCGCCTGACCGCCAGGGTCAGCGAGTGTCGGCGAAGATCTGCGCCAGTTCGTACGGCACGGTTTCCTCGAGCTGGTCGTAGCGACACGCTCCGGGGGCCTTGTCTAGCCGCCAGCGCTTGAATGTGGTGGCGTGCCGGAAGCGCGTGCCCTGGAGATGGTCGTAGGCCACCTCGGCGACGCGCTCGACTCGGAGTGGTTCCCAGGACAGGTCCTTGCCCCGATTCCAGCGCGACGTGGCACCGGGCACCCGCTGGCCATTGGTTTCCGCCTCGGCGGCCCACGCAGCCCAGCCAGACCAGGGATGACCCTCCAGTGCGTCATGACGCAGGGGCGCCAACTCCTCGACCAGGGCGGCGCGGCGGTCCCAGCTGAACGACGACGTGACGCCGACGTGATGGAGCGTCGCCTCGTCGTCGTACAGTCCCAGCAGCAGCGACCCGACGTGGGTGCCCGGCCCGTTCTTGTGCCAGCGGAAGCCCGCGACCACGCAGTCCGCGGTTCGCTGATGCTTGATCTTGAGCATCGCCCGCTTGCCCGGCTGGTAGGGCGCGTCGAGGCGCTTGGCAATCACCCCGTCCAGCCCGGCGCCTTCGAAGCGTGCGAACCAGGCGGCCGCCAGCTCGCGATCGCGCGTCGCCGGCGTCAGGTGGATCGGTGGCGCTGCGGCGCCGAGGACTGACTGGAGGCGTTCCCGCCGCTCCCCCTGGGGCGCGGTTCGCAGATCTTCAGCACCGAGCGCGAGCAGATCCCAGGCCACGAAACTGGCCGGCGACTCTGCCGCCAGCATCCTAACGCGCGACGCGGCAGGATGGATCCGCAGGAGGAGTGCCTCGAAGGCGAGCGCCCCATCCTGGGCGATCACGATCTCGCCGTCGAGGATGCAGCGCTCGGGCAGGGCCGCACGGAGCGGATCGGCGAGCTCCGGGAAGTAGCGATCCAGCGGCTTGAGGTCGCGTGACTGCGTGTAGACCTCGTCACCGTCCCGGAAGACCAGCGCGCGGAAGCCGTCCCACTTGGGCTCGAATAGCCAGCCATCGTCGGTCGGCAGCGCATCCACGGCTTTCGCCAGCATCGGCTCAACCGGCGGCTGGAAGGGCAGGTTCAGGGCCACGGACCGAGTGTACCCGCGGAGCCGGGTTGCCCGGTGACATGGCACGATGGGCCGATGACGGAACAAGCCGAACGGTATGACCGGATCGCCGAGGGGTACGCACGCTGGTGGGCGCCGGTGCTGGCGCCGGCGGTTGAGCAACTCCTGGATCGTGCGGCGCCGTTGCTCTCCGGCGCTGCCGTTCGGGTGCTCGATATCGGGACCGGAACGGGGCAGCTGGCGATGCGTGCGCTCTCGCGCTGGCGGCAGCTGTCAATCGTCGGCGTCGACGCCTCGGCCGGCATGCGGGCGATCGCGGATGCCCACGCAGCGAAAGCGTTGGGCAATGACGGGCGCGGGCAATTCAGCACCGAGGTCGCCTTCGCCGACGCGCTGCCATTTCCCGACGGCGCCTTCGACCATGCCCTCTCGTCATTCGTCTTCCAGCTCGTGCCAAATCGGGCACGGGCTCTGCGCGAGGCACGTCGGGTCCTGCGTCCGAACGGTATCCTCGCCTACGTTTCGTGGCTCCAGGACGAACGCGCATTCCTGCCGGACATGATCTTCGACGAGGTGCTCGATGCGCTGGAGATCGAGCCACGGGCGCCGGAAGGTCGGTCCGGCGATCTGCCGTCGGTCGGGCGTTCCGCCGGTGAGCTTCGTCGGGCCGGCTTCGCCGACGTGAACGCTGAGGCCGGCGTCCTCGAGCACCGATTCAACCCGAGCGGCTACCTGGGCTTTCTGTCCGAGTTCGACGAGGAGAACCTGTTCAAGGAACTCGAGCCAGCCGTGCGCGCACGCCTGCTCGCGATGATGCAGGAGCGCCTCGCGGCGCTGTCCGTCGACGACCTGACGATGCGCTTCCCGATCGTGTTCGCCAGCGGTCGTCGCTCGAGCCGCTGACCCTCAGGCGTCCTCGGCGCCGGCTGCTTCGCCGGCTTCTGGCTCCGTGGCACCGTCAACCTCGCCTTCGATCGCCTCGGCGACGACGACCGGCTCCTCCTCGACCCGAGGCGGCTGGACCTTGGCGACGATCTCGTCACCGTCGGTCAGCAGGGTCACGTCTGACGGGACGACGAGGTCGCGGACGTGAACCGCGGTGTCGAAGTCGAGCAACGCGTGGACGGAATACTCGATCGACTGGGGCAGGTGATCGGGCAGGGCGCGAACCCGGACGGATTCGATCGGATGAAGGAGTGTACCGCCGTTGAGCGTGACGGCCGGCGCCTCACCGGTGGCCACGAGCGGCACCTCGACCGTGAGTTCCTCGGTCATGCGCACCAGGAAGAGGTCGACGTGGAGCGTCCGGCGATTGACCGGGTGGACCTGGACCGAGTGGACCAGGACCGGTCGAGTGTTCTTGCCGTCGACGGACAGGTCAACCAGGGCGTTCGGACCGCTGTGGCGGCGCAGCTGCTCGAACTCGTGGGCATCGAGCGAGATGCTGTCCGAGTCGATGCCGTGACCGTAGACGACGGCGGGCAGACGGCCGGCGTGGCGGATGGCGGCGACCTTCTTGCCGGTCACCTCGCGGTGTTCGGCGGCCAGCGTCGCACGGGCGGTTGACATGTCGAGAACCTCTGCTCCGGTCTGGTGTTGCGGGCGGGGCTGCGACTCGTCGGTGAGGCCGGAATTGGCGAGGCGCCCGGAAGCGGGGCCTACCTTACCACGGCTCGGCGCGTCGTCCGGTCGGCGGGGCGAGCGGCGAAGACGGCGTGCTGTCAACGCGGTGTAGCATCGCCGCGTGTCCGCCACCATCCTGATCGTCGAAGACGAGCACGCCGTCGCTCGTGGGATCCAGTACGCCCTCCAGCAGGAGGGCTACGAGGTCGCCATGGCCCGCTCCGGCGAGGAGGGCCTGGACATTGCCACCCACCAGGCCCCGGATCTGGTGGTGCTCGACGTCCGGCTGCCGGGCATGGACGGTTTCGAGCTGCTGCGCCGGCTGCGCGCATCCGGGGCGAAGATGCCAGTCCTGGTCCTGACCGCACGCGACGACGAGGTCGACAAGGTCATCGGGCTGGAGCTCGGCGCCGACGACTACCTGACCAAGCCGTTCGGCCTGCGCGAGCTGATGAGCCGGATCAAGGCGTTGCTGCGCCGCTCCTATGGCGACCTGTCCGACGCGGCGGGTGGGCGAGTGATCCGCCACGGAGACCTGCTGATCGATCTCGAGCGCCGGCGCATCCAGCGCGGCAGCCGGCGGATCAGCCTCACCCCCACGGAGTTCGAGATTCTTCGCCACCTGGCATCGCGTCCCGGCCGGGTCTACACCCGCGGCGAACTGCTCGAGTTGCTGCGCGACTACGAGGCGCTCGACCAGGATGAGAAGACGATCAACGTGCACGTCAGCCACCTGCGCGACAAGATCGAGGACGACCCGGCGTCGCCGGCCTTCGTCCTGACCGTTCGAGGTGTCGGCTACGCCTTCGCCGAGCGCTGAGCCGCTCGCCGCCGGTCGAGGGCGCTTCAGCGGGCTGCCGCGCCCGCCGCGGGTTCCCGGGTTCCCGCGGCTGCCCCGCCGGCTGCGGCGCTGGCTCCCGCGGACCTTCCAGGGCCGCCTGGCCATCGCGTTCATGGCGGTCATCGCCCTGACCCTGGTCCTGGTGACGGTCCTGGTCATCAACCGCCTGGACGACTACTTCAATCGTCAGCAGACGACCGATCTCGAGCAGCGGGCCGAAACCGTGAGCACCTACGTCCAGAGCCTGGCGCGCACGGCCGCCGGCGGTCGTCCCGTCGTGGGGCCCGATCGGCGAGTCGACGAGGACGTGATCCAGGCGCTCCTCGACCGCGACCAGCAGCGCGTGATCGCCGACCGACTTGGCCAGGCGGACGTCAGGATCCGCTTTGGTCTGCTCGCTTCGACCGGCGAGGGCCTGGCTTTCATCCCGGCCGGGGATGAACCGCTTCTGATGTCGCACGAGGCGCAGCCGGCGCCGGGCCAGACCCAGGAGCGATCGGCGGTGGTCAGCCGTCCGTACCCCGCCGGCGGCATTTTTGGGCCCTATGCGGTGGAGGTCACACTCTCTAATCCGTACACCTTCCGGGCCACCGCCCTGGCCAATGTCAGCGGTCTGCTCGCGGCGATCGCGCTGTTCGCCCTCGGCCTCAGCGTGGTGGTCTCAGCCGCCATGGCCCGCCGCTTCACCACGCCGCTGCGCCGCCTGACGGAAGCCTCGCGCGGCCTGGCCGAAGGCGATCTCAGCCGGCGAGTCGCGTCCAGCCAGGTCCGCGCGGGCTCGTCCGAGCTGGCCGAACTGGCGGTCCAGTTCAACGCGATGGCCGATCGCCTGGAGGAAAGCGTCGAGATCATCCGGCGCGACCGTGATCGGAGTCGCGACTTCCTGGCGGACGTCTCGCACGAGTTGCGCACGCCGCTCGCCGCACTGCGCACGTTCAATGAGCTGCTGCGCGAGGGCGCCGACGCCGACCCCAACGCGCGGGCCGAGTTCATTGAGTCGAGCGGCCAGCAGATCGAGCGCCTCGACTGGTTGGCCCAGAACCTGCTGGAGCTGTCCAAGCTCGATTCGGGGCTGGTCCTGCTCGACCTCCGGCCGGACGACCTGCGGGCGGCCGTCGAGTCCGCCGTGGAGCAGAGCGCCTCCGCCGCGCGCAAGCGCGGCATCGCCCTGGCCCTGCACTTGCCGCCGGCGCCGGTCCGAATCCGTCACGACCCACAGCGCATCGGTCAGGTCGTGTCCAACCTCGTGGCCAACGCGGTCAAGTTCACACCGCGTGGAGGCTCGGTGGCGATCGACGTGAACGCCACTCCCGAAGGGGCCCGGATCGACGTGCTCGACAGCGGGGCGGGCATCGCGTCGGCGGAGCTGCCACACATCTTCGACCGCTTCTACCGCGGATCGAGCGCCGACGAAGCCCGGAGCAGCGGGAGCGGCCTCGGCCTGGCCATCGTGCGCTCGATCGTCGAGATGCACGGCGGTTTGGTGGTCGTGGAGAGCAAGGTCGGAGCGGGGTCGCGCTTCAGCGTCAGCCTGCCGCGCGATCCGCGGCTGATCGATGGCAGCCCGGCCGGCGCACGGGTAGACGTTGCATCAGTCGGCCAGGCGAAGCGGTCGCTCGGATCGGCGAACCCGCTGAACGTGCAGGAAACTTCACCGTCCGAGCGCTCGCAGGTGAACCCGCAAGCCGCACCCTGAGGCGGACACCAACAACCTGTGCCGCCCGCAACGGCCGGCAACCGCGAGGGACAACCACGACGATGAACGACGACCGCCAACCCGGCGAGACGAACGACACGGCCGACACAGCCGACACGAACGACACGGCGACCGATCGCTACCAGCCCTCGCCCGAGCCGCGCGCCGCCTGGGCGAGCGATTGGGACGCGTCCGCGGCCCCGACTCCGGAGCGCTGGTATGAGCCCGCTGCGCTGGGCGCACCGGTCCGGCCCACGACAACTCACCAACGCCGGACCGGTGCCGGGACGCTGGCGGCCGTCTCGCTGCTGTCCGCGGTCCTCGCGTCGGGTGGCACCGTCCTTGGCCTTACGGCGGCCGGCGTTCTCAACCGCCCCGTAGCCGTCCCGACCCCGCCACAGGGGACCGTTGTCACGGCGCCCCAGCCGGTGACCATCGACGAATCGTCGGCGATCATCAACGTGGCTGCCATGGCCAGCCCGGCCGTCGTGCGGATCACCGTCACGGGCGCAGCCGATGCGGGCAACCTGGGCGTGATTCCCGAACAGGGCGTGGGTTCCGGTGTCATCTACAACAGCAGCGGCTGGATCCTGACCAACCGGCACGTGGTCCAGGGTGGCGAGACGTTCGATGTCGAGTTGAAGGACGGTCGAGTCCTGTCGGGCACGGTCTACGGGATCGATACCCTGACCGACCTGGCGATTGTGAAGGTCGATGCGAGTGGCCTTCCGACCGCAGCGATCGGCCAGTCCGACGCGTTGCAGGTCGGCCAGCTGGTCGTGGCCATCGGCAGCCCGCTGGGCAC
>JBKKDW010000215.1:0-24804 GCA_046708025.1 Candidatus Limnocylindrales bacterium | reverse complement strand
GTAGGCGGCGATCGAGCCCGTGACCCCGAGGGCGATGAGCCGGCCCGCAAGGCGCCCGTCGGTCACGGCAGCCCGAGCTCCAGCCGCTCCCCGCCGGCGACCTCGGCGTGGAGGATGGCGAGGCCCTTGAGCGTGAGGTCGGGGTCGATCGCGTCGATGCCGTCGAGCGCCGCGGCCCAGGGCGCCCCCGACAGGCCTCCGGTCAGAATCGTCCGGACGTCGCCGGGCGCCACGCCAGCCATGTCCGCGAGCTCACCTCGGACTCGCTTGAGGAGGCCGGCGGCCAGCGCCTGGTAGCCAAAGATGGTCCCGGACTGCATCGCGCTGACCGTGTCGCGCCCGATCGCCCGGTCGGGGGCGCGCAGCTCGATCCGTGGCAGCCTGGCGGTCCGGACCGCCAGTGCCTCGAGCCCCAGTTCCAGGCCGGGCGCGATTGCGCCACCGACGTAGGCGCCGTCGGCGGCGACGCAATCGAACGTCGTCGCGGTTCCGAAGTCGACCACCACGGCCGGGGTGCCGTACAGCCGCGCCGCGGCCAGGGCGTTGACCAGGCGATCGGCGCCGACCTCGGCCGGGCGATCCACCCGGACCGCGAGCGGCACGCTGCCCGCTGTCGCCACCAGGAGCGTCTGGCCGCGGCGCAACGCGACCTGCTCGGCCGCCGAACTCAACGCCGGCACGACCGAGGCGAGCGAGATCGCGTCGAGATCGGCGAGGAGGATCCCGTCGAGCTGCAACAGCCCACTCAGGAGCAGTTCGAACTCGTCGGCGGTCGCCTGTGGATTGGTCGCCGCGCGCCGGGTGCACAGCAGCGCGCCCGCCCGGAACACCCCGATCGTGACGTTGGTATTGCCGATGTCGAGTGCCAGGAGCATGCCGCCGATCATACGCGGCAGCCCGGCGGGCCAGCCGCGGCCCGCGAATCGGGGTCATCGCGCGGCTGGGCGTGCGGTACCATCCGCCCAATGTCGAGCCCGCCGGCGGCCAAGTTCTTCGTCAATAAAGGTGTCGTATCCAGCCGGACGGATATGCTCCACCTCCTCCGACCGCTGCTGAAGCAGACCGTCGGCTACCGCTACCTGCGCGGCCGCGAGGTCATCGCCCACGGCACCGGCTGGGTCGAGCGGATAGTGGTCGACGCCGGCGACATCTCGACCTACTTCACGCCCCTGGCGATCACCCTGAACATCGACTCGTTCGAGCATCTCGAATTCGAGACGCGGCCCGACCAGATGCTTGTCTACACCCTCGTGCAGGGCGACGAAAGGGTCGTCGTCGAGTTCGCGCCGATTGGTCCGGTTGGCGAGGATCGCTCGCCGTTCGCTCCGCGTCAGCTCGAGTTCGACACCGCCGACTTTGTCCAGATGGAGCTGCTCGGCCTCGAAGCCCACGAGGACGACTAGCGGATCGGGAGGCCGGCCCGCCGAGGGGTCGGTCGGACTGAAGGGCGACCGTCGAGAGGGGACGGTCGGGTATCCGTTTCTTGGCGATGACCCGAGCCCGCCCCGGAGCATCGGGCGCGTCGATCAGGGCAAGGAGGAAGGGAACCGGTGACATCGAGCGCAACGCCGGCCGCAGAGCGCGGCGGCGCGATCGCTGACTTCTTCAAGTTCGCCGAACGCGGCACCAATCTCGCGACCGAGGTGAAGGCGGGCGTGACCACGTTCATGGTCATGGCCTACATCCTGTTTGTGAACCCGCTGATCCTGTCCAATGCCGGTATTTCGGTTCCGGCCGCAGCGGCAGCAACGGCCCTCGTTGCCGGGGTCATGACGATCGCGATGGGGGTCGTCGCGAATGTCCCGATCGCCCTCGCGGCCGGTCTCGGGATCAACGGCGCCGTCGCCTTCGGGCTCGTGCTGACCAATGGTTTGACACCCGAGGGCGCTATGGGCGTCATCGTGCTCGAGGGCATCGTCGTCACGGTTCTGGTCCTGGTTGGCCTCCGTGAGGCGGTCATGCGCGCCGTCCCGCTGTCGCTGAAGCGCGCGATCGGGGTGGGGATCGGCCTGTTCATCCTGTTCATCGGCTTTGTCGACGGCGGGATCATTCGCCAGCCGGTGGGCGACGGCCCGGTACCGGTGGAGTTCGTCTTTCCCACCACACCGGCCGCGTTCGTCTTCTTCCTCGGGTTGGTCATCACCATCGCCCTGTTCGCCCGGCGGGTGCCGGCGGCCCTCCTGATCAGCATCCTGGTCACGACGGTCATTGCCATCCTCACCGGGGTGCAGGCGCTGCCCGAAGCGTTCACGGCGACGCCTGACTTCAGCACCGTCGGGAAGTTCGACCTCGGCAATGTCTTCACCACCCTTGGCACGCTGGCCGCGATCCTGACGATCTTCAGCTTCATGCTGACCGACTTCTTCGACACGATGGGGACCGCGACCGCCATCACGGAGCAGGCCGGCCTGACCGACCAAGAAGGCCAGGTTCCCGGTGTCGGACGGGTACTCCTGGTCGACTCGATCGCGGCCGTCGCCGGAGGCGCCGCCGGAATCAGCTCGAACACCAGCTACATCGAGAGTGCGGCCGGGGTGGCAGAGGGCGGTCGGACCGGCTTCACCTCAGTCGTCACCGGCGTGCTGTTCCTGCTCGCCATCCTGCTGACGCCGCTGGCCACGCTCGTGCCGTTCGTGGCGACCGCGCCGGTGCTGGTCGTCGTCGGGTTCCTGATGGTCAGCCTGATCAAGGACATCGACTTCAGCGATGTGGAAGAGGGCATGCCGGCGCTCCTCGGCCTGATCCTGATGCCCCTCACGTTCAGCATCACGGTCGGAATCGGAGCAGCATTCGTGGCCCACGTCGTGATCAAGCTGGTCCGCGGCAAGATCACCGAGATCCACCCGCTGCTGTGGGCCGTCGCCATCGCGTTCGTCATCTACTTCGGACAGAACTGGATCAATTCGATCCTTCCGAAGTAGGGCGTCGAAAACGGTTCGCCGCATCGATTCCTGTACCCTCATCGGATGTTCGAACGGACCGCGCTGCCAGCCGGGCCCCGGGTGATCAGCGCCCGGCTCCCGGCGGCGCGCTCGGTCTCCATCGCGGCCTACGTCCTGGCCGGCTCGCGCCTCGAGGCCCCGGGGCAGGTGGGGGTCGCCCATTTCATGGAGCACCTGACCTTCAAGGGCACGGCCGCTTACCCCTCCACGCGCTCCATCAGCGAAGCGATCGAAGGCGTTGGCGGCTCATTCAACGCCGCCACCGACCGCGAATCGACCGTCTACTGGGTACGCGTCCCGCGTCGCGAGGCCGCCCGGGCCATGGACGTGGTCGGTGAACTGATCGTCCGGCCGCGCCTGACCGATCGGGACATCGAGAGCGAACGCACGGTCATCGTGGAGGAGATCCGCTCGTACCTGGACGACCCGGCGGAGTACTGCCAGATCCTCTTTCAGACGGCGATGTTCGGGGACGGGCCGTTGGGCCGCGAGATTTGCGGCGAGGAAGCGGACGTCAGGGCGTTGCCCGATGCCGCCATCCGCGACTTCTGGGCGGCCGCCTACCGGCCAGCCAATACGGTCGTGGCCATGGTCGGCGACCTGGGCCACGACGAGGCGGTCGGTCTCGCGTCGGCCGCCTTCGGAAGCGGCAACGGGATGGTTCCCGGGTTCGCGCCGGCGCCGATGCTGCCCGCCGGCCCCCGACTCGTGCTCGGCCACCGCAGCACCAACCAGGCCCAGCTGTGCATCGGCGTGCCCGGGCTGCCTCGCGATCACCGGGACAGCTGGACCCTGGCTGTCCTCAACGCGGTCCTTGGCGACGGCATGAGCAGTCGCCTCTTCCTGTCCGTCCGCGAGGCGCTCGGCCTGGCCTACGACGTGTCGTCCGGCCTGGTCGAGTACGCCGATGCCGGCTCCCTGGAGATCTCGGCCGGCGTCGATCCGGCCCGTCTGCCCGCGGCCATGGTGGCGATCCTCACCGAGCTGATACGGCTGCGCGACGAGCCGGTTCCGGATGTCGAGCTGGACAAGGCCAGGCGCTACCTGTCTGGCGGCCTGGAGCTGCGCATGGACGACACGCGCCACGTGGCGTCCTGGATCGGTGGCCAGGAGGCGTTGCACGACCGCGTCCTGACCCTGGATCAGGCGCTGGCCGCGGTCGACGAGGTCGACGCGGAGGCGGTCCAGCGACTGGCCGGCCAGCTCTTCCGTGATGACGCCCTGCGGATGGCGGCGGTCGCCCCGGCGCGCCATCTACGCGGACTGGAAGCACGGCTGTGCCTCCCGGCATGAACACCGCCGCGGAGCTCAGCATCGACGAAGCGCCCGCGCCGCCCGCCCGGCCGGTCGACCTGGCCCTCGCCCGGCTGCACCTGCGACTCGGATCACTGGCCCTCGCCCGGGCCGAGCTGGAGATCCTGGGCCGGCAGGGCGCGCTGGACATGCCCGGACAAATGGACCTGGCCGAGGTGCGCTGGCGGATGGGCGATCTGACTGGCGCCGGCCTAGCCGCGGCAGTGGCTCTTGCCGCTGGCGAGGAAGACCCGATCGCGCTGGCAATCGCCGCCGAAGCGGCTGCGGCGCTCGGCCGCCCCAGCGAGGCACGACGCCTGGCGAACCTCGCGATGGAACGTCTGGCCGCTCCGATCGATGCCATCTTCGCCGGCATGCCTCGGTCCGGCGTGTGGCCGGCCGACGCCGCCGAGCCGCCACCGACCGCCGGCACGCTGTTGCACCACGAACCGCCCGCGGTCCTCAATCGGCGTGCCAGCGACACCGACCTGGGCGGCCCGGCAGCGCGCGCACCAATGCCCGAGGCGCGGGCCGACCTGACGATCGGAGCGCCGATGATCACTGGATTCTGGGACGGCGACGTCCTGCTTGCCGAGAGCGCGACCGACCTTCCCGATCCTGCCGGCGAGCTGGCCGCCGGCCGTGCGGCGCTCCTGTCGGGCGCACTCGACGAGGCCACCCTCCGATTCGCGCTGGCCCTGCGACTGGCACCCAACCTCGCGCCGGCAGTCCTCGAAGCGACCGACGGCGTCTCCGGACCCGCGGTCGGCGTGGTACGCGGCGATGCCTACCGGCTGGTCGGCTTCGAGGCGGAAGCCAGGCAGGCCTACGTGGCCGCCGCCTGGTCAGGCACGCGCGACCGGCGCTCCCGGGCCGAGTCGATCGAGGCCTGACCGGCCAGCTCGATCCGATACAATCCCGCGACATGTCAGCCACTCAACGGACACTCGTCCTGATCAAGCCCGACGGCGTCCAGCGCCAGCTGGTGGGCCGGATCCTCGACCGCTACGAGGAGCGCGGCCTCAAGCTGGTCGGCCTGAAGCTCGTGAAGATCGATGCCGGGCTGGCCGAGCGCCACTACGCCGCCCATCGCGACAAGCCGTTTTTCGCAGGGCTCGTCGAGTTCATCACCTCTGCGCCGCTGGTCGCGCTGGCCCTCGATGGCCCCAACGCGATCGCCGTCGTCCGGGCAATCAACGGGGCCACCCGTCCGCACGAGGCGGCGCCCGGCACGGTGCGCGGCGACTTCGCCCTCGAGACGGCCCGGAACATCGTCCATGCGTCGGATGGTCCCGAGGCGGCCGTCACTGAGCTCGAGTTGTGGTTCCGGCCCGACGAGCTGCTCGAGTACGAGCGAGAGATCGATCGCTGGGTGCTGGCCCCGAACGAATAGGTCGCGCCAGCTCCGGGAGATCGGCGGTGCCGGTGCTACGATGAGGCTCGGATGACCGTCGAGTCCCCGCCCCTGTCCTGCCCGCGCTGCGAGGCTTCGGTCCCCGGCGACGCGCGATTCTGCGCGAGCTGCGGACTGGCTCTCGCCGAGCCGACGGAGACGGACGAAGCGCGCCGGGCGCGCCTGTCTGCCGCAGCACCCTCGCCGCTCATCGACAAGATGCGCGCGGCCAAGCTGACCGGCGAGCGCAAGCCGGTGACCGCGCTCTTCGCTGACGTCGTTGGCTCCACCGCCCTGGCCGAACGGATGGATGCCGAGGATTGGACGGCGATGATGAACGAGGCCTTCGACCACATGTCGAAGGCCGTCTTCCGCTACGAGGGCACGATCGCCCAGCTTCAGGGCGACGCGATGCTCGCCTTCTTCGGGGCCCCGATTGCCCATGAGGACGACCCCGACCGGGCCGTCCACGCCGCGCTCGAGATGATCGCCGCGACCGAGGAATTCTCGCGGCAGCTGCGGGCCACGCATGGCCTTGAGTTCCGGATCCGGGCCGGGATCAACAGCGGGCCTGTCGTGGTGGGCAACGTCGGGACGGATCTCCGCTACGAGTACACCGCCCTGGGTGACGCCATGAACGTCGCGGCGCGAATGCAGGCAGCCGCGGAGCCCGGGACCGTCCTGATCACCGCGAGCACCCACCGCTTCGTGGCCGACGCGTTCAATGTCGAGGATCTCGGCGAGATTTCGGTCAAGGGCAAGACCGAGCCCGTGCATGCTTTCCGGGTCCTGTCGCCGAAAGCCGTTCCGACTCGGCGGCGGGGCCTCGAGCGGGCCGGCCTGGAGAGCCCCATGGTCGGCCGTGACAGCCAGCTGGAGACCCTGAAATCGCTCTACGGCGTCGTCCAGGCTGGTCGCAGCCGGGTCGCCTTTCTGGTCGGGGAACCGGGCATCGGCAAGAGCCGCCTGCTGGCCGAGTTCCGGCACTGGCTGGACGACGCTGCGGGCACCGGCGTTGCGCCTGATGTCAGGCCCACCTGGCTCGAGGGCCGTTGCGTCTCCTACGGCCGGAACCTGCCGTATCACCTCCTGTTCGATCTCGTTCGGTTCACCCTCCAGATCCCCCTGGCCGCGTCGGAGACCGAGGCGCGGGCGACGCTCGATCGCCAGCTTGCCGCCCACCTGGGTGACGACGCCCGCGACAGCGCTCCATACCTCGCCCATCTCCTGGCACTGCCGCTCCACCCGGAGGAGGCCGATCGCGCCCTGCTCGATCCCGAGGTATTGCAGGGTCGGTATATCGCCTCCATCCACCGCCTGCTTCGCGCACTGTCCAGCCGCGGGCCGGTCGTCCTGGTCTGTGAGGATCTGCACTGGGCCGACCCGGCATCGGTGGCGTTGATGAGCCAGCTGTTGCCGCTGGCAGCACAGCACCCCGTTCTCTTCATCGCCGCCCTTCGAGCCGAGACTGACTCGGCCGGCTGGAAACTGGTCGGCGCAGCCCGGGAGCTGTTTGGCGACGCCCTGACCGAGCTGCGTCTAGAGCCGCTGTCGGAGACGGACAGCCGGGAACTTGTCGCGAATCTGCTGGAGATCGAGTCCCTTCCGGCGGCCGTGCGCGAGTCGATCCTGGCCCGGGCCGAGGGGATTCCGTTCTTCGTCGAGGAGGTCATCCGGATGCTGATCGAGCGGGGAGTCATCGTGCGCCACGCGGAACATTGGGTTGCCACCGCCGAAGTCGGATCCGTCGACATTCCCGAGACCCTGCACGGTCTCCTCCTCGCCCGGATCGATCAGTTGCCGGAGGGCGCCAAGCGGAGCCTGCGGGTCGCATCGGTGATCGGGCGGCAGTTTCCCGTCCGCGTCCTCGAGCGGGTCCTCGGCGAGACGAGGCAGTAGGGCGGCGATGGCGATCGAAGCACAGCTCGACACGCTTGAGGCGAGGGGACTCATCCGGCTCGCGGCATCCAGGCCCGAATTGGAGTACCTCTTTCGGCATTGGCTGGTCCAGGACGCCGCCTACGGGTCGCTCCTGAAGCAGGAGCGCCGCGAGCTGCACCGACTCGTCGGCGAGGCCCTGGAAGTCCTCTATCCAGATCGCGGCGGCGAGCTCGCCGGCGTCCTGGCGATCCATTTCTCCGAGGCCGGGGAGACGGACAAGGCCATCCGCTACCTCATCGCGGCTGGGCAGTTCGCGATGGAGCGCAACGCCATCGCCGAGGCCTATTCGTCCTTCGATCGAGCGGCCACCCTGCTGCCGCCGGCCACGGACACCGAGGACGAAGGGCTGCAGCGCCAGCGGGTCGAGATCGAGCTCGGCCGAGGGCGCGCGGGTTGGACCTTCAGGCCGATGGACGACATCATCGCCGAAATCGAAGCGATCGTTCCGACGGTCGAGCGACTCGGCGACCTCGATGTGATCGCCCCTGTCCATCTCGCCCTTGCGCTGGCTCGCATGCAGCGCGGCGAGCGAGCCACGGATCCCGAGGTGAAGCGCTCGCTGGACCGGGTCACCGAGATCGGGGACGCAGTGCACGATCCCTCGCTGCGAGCGTTGCAGCTCGCGGTCATCGGCCTGAACCAGGTCTTCACCGGTCCCATTCGCGAAGGTGTCACTGCGCTTGAGGAGGCTGTCCCCCTCCTCGAACAGCGACAGGACTTCATCGGGGCGGCGTTCGCGCGGGGAGCCCTGGCGATGGGTTATGCCCATCTCGGCGACTTCGACAAGGCTGAGAAGGCGGCCCGCTACGCGACCGAACTGGCGGCGGGCGGTGACGTGATCGCCCAGCTCGACGCACAGATTGCCGAGTCCATCGTCCGCTCCGAGCGCGGACAGCTCGACGAGGCGATCCCCATCGCCCAGGCCTGCGTCGTGCGCGCCGAGGAGACCGGCGCCACGGCCTGTGCCGTCTTTAGTTCCTGGGTGCTCGGCGATGTCTACCAGCGCCAGGGTCGTCTCCAGGAAGCCCGCCAGATCCTGCAGCGCGGCAACGAGCTCGCTCTCGTCGTCGATCGCAAGATGTGGCGTCCAACGCTCCAGGCCTGGCTCGGAACCAACGCTGTCGCGCTTGGCGACTTTGCGGCGGCCGAGGGAAGCTGGGAAGAGGCACTCGCAACCGCGCGCTCGATCGGCAATCGCTTCGGTGAGGCGGGCATTCTGTGGAAGCGCGCCGAAGCGTCGGCGAACCGCGGCGATAGCGGAGCAGCACTCGCCGACTTCGAGGCCAGCGGGGCGATCCTCGAGGAGTTCGGGGCGCGGCCACAGCTTGCCCGCGTCCTGCGTGGCTGGGGCGAAGCGCTCCGGGCGGCCGGGCGTGCCGCGGAAGGCAGGAAAATGTTGCAGAAAGCGCTCGAGTTGTTCGAGGCGATGGGCATTGCCCCCGAGGCGGCGGCGGTCCGGGCGGCCCTCTAGATCGGCCGCGCCCGTCGAGCGGCCTCAGTTGCCCGGGCCGACGACCCAAAGACCAGGCCGTACAGCTCGACCGGCTCGGGCAGACCCTTCATCTCGTGGCGACCTCGAGGCTCAAAGCGCAGGCTTGAGCCGGCCAGGAGATCGCGCGTGGTGGCCGACACGAGCACTTCCCGCGGGCCGGCCGCGGCCATGATCCTTGCCGCCGTGTGAACAGCCTGGCCGCGGACGTTGCCGGGCACCAGCTGCACCTCCCCGGTGTGGACGCCGGCGCGGACGTCGATGCCCAGGTCGGCCGCTCGCTGGCAGATCATCGCGGCTGACTCGACGGCCCGTCCGGCGCTGTCGAAGATGGCCAGGAAGCCGTCCCCGGTGGTGGCCATCTCACGACCGCGGAAGTAGTCAATGGCAAAGCGGGTGGTCTCATTGTGCTGGGCCAGGAGCTCGCGCCAGGCCGCATCGCCGAGTCGGACGAGGGTCGCGGTCGAGTCGACGATGTCGGTGAAGAGGAGGGACGCCAGGACCCGTTCGACCCGCGCCTCGAGCGGCCGGGCGAACGTGCGCATGCCCGCGAAGTCGATCGTCACCCACGGCTCGTCGCCGACGACCCAGGCGTCGTGGCCAGGCGGCATCTCGAACAGGCTGTTGGCGCCGATCTCGAGCGAAACCCCGTCATCCATCTCGACGTGAAGCCTGCCCGACAGGACGATTCCGAAGTGGTGGTATTGACAGCTCGACGTGCCCGCGATCGGTTTGACGTCCGTCGACCAGCGCCAGCCGGGCTCGAACACCATCTTGCCGGCGACCATGTCATCGAGCTCGAAGATCTCGACCCGGCCGTGGGGGAAGGGTCGCACCTCGTCGGGTTTCGCCAGGAACTTTCGCTGCAGCCGCGCCATAGGTGTGCCTCACTCGCCGTGCGCCGGATCGAGTGTATCGAGTTCGGCCAACCCGATAAGCGCTACCCGGGCTCCTCATGTGAATGGGTCAGGCGCATAACCTCACCGGCAGACTGGTACGCAGAGGGTGATGTCCAAATCCGTCGGCGGGACCCGTCCCGCGTTGCTCCACTCCTCGTGGCTGCGCAGCCGCGTGACCTAGCCTGGGGCGTCGGACCCATGAAGCGGCCAACAGGTGTTCCGTAGCAGTCCCTCGGTGCGGTTATGCGGAGGTCAGTCGCCAGCATGCCGGGCGTGATGGAAGGTGGCGGCGCGGCCTGAGATCTTCCGGCCCATCGTCTTCACCGACTGCCCCTCACTCCTGCGGTGATGTCGATACCGCCGAGTCGGCTGGTACCAGCGTCCGTCGAGCGACGGCTGCCATGGCGTCGATGAGACCGGGGTCGGAGTTGAGCGACTCGATCCGTTGGAAAGCCAGGCCGCAACGCTCCGCCTGCTCGCGAGCACCGACATCGATGTCGTAGAGGATCTCGAGGTGGTCGGCCAGGAACTGCACTGGCACCACGAGAACTGACCTTCGCCCGGCCGAGGCGAGCTCGGGCATGAGGTCCGCGAAATCGGGCGTCATCCACTCGCCCGGCTCATGGCCGGCGCTCTGCCAGCAGAACTGCCATCGATCAGCGCGGATACCAGCTCTGCTTGCCACGGTCTCGGCTGTGTCGCGGAGCTGCGCAAGATAGGCTGGCTCCCGCTCGGCTACACGTCGCGGAAGGCTATGGGCGGTCATCAGTACGGCGACGGCGTCTCGCTCTGCCGGCGACAGCAGCGCGAGCGCCTCACGAGCTCGGCCGGCGAGTGCCGCGATAAACGCCGGCTCGTCGTGCCAGGCTCCCGCGACCTCGACCCGGGGCGCTTGATCACCGAGCGCGGCCCGCGCCTCCTCGATCGCCCTGGCGTAGCCGCCCATCAGCAGCGGCGAGAACTGCGGAGAAAGGACGATCGCGGCGACGTTCGCGGCTCCGCCCGCCGCGAGGTCACGCAGGGCGGCCGGGATCGACGGCTCGGAGAACCGCATCCCGACCTCGACCGGCCAGCCGAGGCGAACCGCCAGCGCGGCCGCCTGGGCCCGGGTCATGTCGACGAGCGGCGAACCACCGATGACCTGGTAGCGCCGCGTGAACTCGTCGACGAGATCGGGCGAAGGTTCGCGCCCGGCACGGACGCGGGCGAGGTACGCCCCGACGTCCGCGCGCTCGATTGTCGCCGGCGAGCCGTAGGTCATGAGGAGCACAGCAGGACGCTCGTCCAGCCCATTCACTCCGCGGCCTCGGCTGCGCCGGCGGACCGGCTCGTCTCCTCATGGACGAGATCGACCAAACGCCGCAGCAGCTCCGTGTCGGTCGCGGGCAACACCCCGTGGCCGAGGTTGAAGACGTGGCCGGCCCGACCACCCGCCTGCTCGAGGACCGCGCGGGCGCCCGTTTCGGTCGCCTCCCAGCCGGCCAGCAGTCGCGCAGGGTCGAGGTTGCCCTGGATGCCACGGTCGTGACCGACTCGTCGCCAGGCATCGCCGAGCGAGACCCGATGGTCGACCCCGATGACGTCGCCACCGGCCTCGGCCATGAGCTCGAGCAGCGCTGCCGTGCCTGTCCCGAAGTGGATCGTCGGCGCGCCGTCGAGGCCATCGAAGATCCGCCGGACGTGGGGCTGGACGAACGCAGCGTAGTCGGCCGGGCCGAGGCCGCCGACCCAGCTGTCGAACAGCTGGACGACTTGAGCGCCCGCGTCGATCTGTGCCCGCAGATAGCGCACGACCATCGCCGACAGCCGCTCCATGAGGTCATGCCACGCTGCCGGTTCGCGATACATGAACGCCTTGGCGATCGCGTAGTCCCTCGACGGACGGCCCTCGATGAGATAGCAGGCAAGGGTAAACGGCGCGCCGGAGAATCCGATGACGCCGGCCTGCCCGTCAAGCTCCCGACGGACGAGGCGGACGGCGTCCAGGGTGAACGACACCTGCTCCGGGTCGAAGGGACGAAGCGCCTCGACGTCGGCCGCCGATCGGATCGGCCGCTCGATGATCGGGCCGACGTCGGGCTCGATCCGCAGATCGACGCCCATCGGCTCGAGCGGCAGCATGATGTCCGCGAACAGCACCGCCGCATCAACGCCGAGCGCGCGGACCGGCATGAGCGTGACCTCGGCACACAGCTCGGGCGTCTTGGCGAGCTCGAGGATCCCGTAGCGCTCTCGGAGGTCGCGATAGGCCGCGAACGAGCGGCCGGCCTGGCGCATGAACCAGACCGGGGTCGCATCTACGGGTTGCCGCCGGCAGGCGCGCAGGAAGCGGTCGTTCAAGCCCGGAAGGCCTCGCGGGCGGCGTCGAGCGTGACCTCGAAGTCGGCCGGGCCGTGGGCCATCGAGATGAACCAGGCCTCGAACTGGGATGGCGGCAGGAGGATTCCGCGGTCGAGCATCGCCCTGAAGAACCGAGCGTACGCCGCCCGGTCGGAAGTGAGCGCCCCGGCGGCGTCGATCGGCGGCGTCGGCCTGAAGAAGACCGTCAGCAGCGAGCCCACTCGACTGACCGCGACCTTGCGATCCGCATCGGCGGCCGCCGCTTCGAGACCCGCGGCGACTGTCTCGGTGACCTCGCCGAGCGCGATGTAGCGACCAGGCTCGAGCGCGGCGAGCGTCGCGATGCCGGCCGCCATGGAGAGCGGATGGCCGGACAGCGTGCCCGCCTGATAGACCGGGCCGGCAGGGGCGACGAGGTTCATGAGATCCGCTCGCCCACCGAACGCCCCGATCGGCATCCCGCCGCCGATGACCTTGCCCAGCGTCGTGAGGTCGGGCAGAACTCCGTACCGCGCCTGGGCGCCTCCGGGCTCCACCCGGAAGCCGGTGATCACCTCATCGAAGATCAGGACCGCACCGTCGACCCGGGTCGTCTCCCGAAGATGCTCGAGGAACCCCGGCGCCGGCGGGACGACCCCAACGTTCGCCACCACCGGCTCGACGATCACGGCCGCGATCCGGCCGGCGTGTTCGGCGAACGCGAGCGTCACGGATGTCGGGTCGTTGTAGGGCAGGGCGAGCGTCTGAGCTGCTGTGGCCTCGGGCACCCCGGCGCTGCCCGGGATCGCGAGCGTCGCGACGCCGGACCCAGCCTCGACGAGGAGGCTGTCGACGTGACCGTGGTAGGCCCCGCTGAACTTCACGACGAGGTCGCGACCGGTCGCGGCGCGCGCGATGCGGAGGGCGCTCATGACGGCCTCGGTACCCGACGAGGTGAAGCGCAGCCGCTCGATCGACGGCATCGCCGCCTGGATCGCCTCGCCGAGCTCGATCTCCAGGGGGTGCGTGGCTCCCAGCGCGAAGCCGTTCCGAGCAGCCCGCACGACCGCGTCGACGACGGCCGGATGGGCGTGACCGAGGATCGCCGGACCCCATGCCCCGATGTAGTCGATGTAGCGACGTCCGTCGGCATCCCAGACATACGGTCCCTGGCCGCGTTCGAGGAGGAGTGGCGCTCGACCCACGGCCCGAAAGGCGCGGACCGGGCTGTTGACCCCGCCCGGGAAGAGCCGCTCCGCGCGCTCGACGAGCGTCGCTGTCCGAGCGCCGGTCGCTGTGCCCGCCGTCATGCTGCACCCAGGAGCCCGAGGATCTCGTCGAGCGAACGGTGGATGCCAAGGAGGATCGGGGTGTCGTTCACCGTCGAGCGGCGGCTCTCCGTAGCTCGCAGCGCCCGGACGAGGTCGCCGAAGGCAACCAGGTCGTCGGTCTCGTACGCGACGACGAAGTCCTGGGAATCGAGCCCGAACGAATAGGCCAATGCCTGGCGCACCGCCGGAAAGTCATGGCCAACGCGCATGTGCTCGTTCATCACGCCCTGGCGTGCCTCCTTCGACAGGAGGTACCAGTCGGTGTTCTTCGTGAAGGGATAGACGACCAGGTACCGGGAACGTTCGCCGCTGAAGAGCGACTGCTCCTGATCCGTCGCCTTCCTGACGTACTGCGACGGGCCGATCCGGCCGACCAGCGAGTGGTGGACGGTGAGCCAGCGGCCGAGGCCGACCCGCAGCAGCGCTGCAGCGGCGGCCTCCAGCGCGTCGATCGATGGCGCCATCCGCCAGAAGAGCAGGTCGACCCCCGGCTCGAGGCCGACGGACGAGTAGCTGATGCTCCGGACGCCTTCGAGCTCGGCCGCCATCTCCGCCTCGGCGAACCGGCAGCCGTCCTCGCGGCGTTCCTCGTCGGTCCGGCGACGCCAGGCCGGATCGAGCCCGAGGGCCAAAGCCTGGACGTAGATCTGGTCGTCGGCGCTCATGGCTCGTCCCGGAGCCAGGTCGCGAGGCTCGCAGCGGCGTAGGTGATGACGATCCCGGCGCCCGCCCGGACGATCGCGGTGACCGCCTCGAGCATGGCCCCCCGTCCGTCGAGCCAACCACGTTCGGCCGCGGCGGTGAGCATCGCGTACTCGCCGCTTACCTGGTAGGCGGCGATCGGCACGTCGAACCGCGCCCGTGCGGCGGCAATCAGATCGAGCGACGGCAGGGCCGGCTTGATGAGGAGGATGTCGGCGCCCTCGGCGACGTCGAGAGCCATCTCGCGGAGCGCCTCGCGGCCGTTCGCCGCGTCCATCTGGTAGCCCCGGCGGTCGCCAAAGGCGGGGGTACTGTCGGCCGCCTCGCGGAAAGGGCCGTAGAAGGCCGAGGCGTGCTTCGCCGCGTAGGCCATGATCGCCGTCTGGCTGAAGCCTTCGGTATCGAGGGTCGCCCGGATCGCAGCCACCTGGCCGTCCATCATTGCGCTCGGGGCGACGACGTCGGCCCCGGCCCGTGCCTGGCTGACCGCGGT
The DNA here is from genome assembly GCA_046708025.1 of Candidatus Limnocylindrales bacterium. Classification (GTDB taxonomy): domain Bacteria; phylum Chloroflexota; class Limnocylindria; order Limnocylindrales; family CSP1-4; genus SPCO01. The sequence goes on along the minus strand of JBKKDW010000215.1, from coordinate 10,002 downwards.
CGCAGTGAGCCGGACGAGGGCTGCGTCGTTGTCCACGCTCCCGTCCGCTGCGAGGGGACCGCAGTGCCCGTGATCCGTGTACTCGCACAGACACGTGTCTGCGATCGCCACGATCGGCAGCTCGAGGGCACGGATGCGACGGAAGGCCTGCTGGACGATCCCGTCGTCGGCCGACGCCTCCGATCCATCCGGATCCTTCGCCTCGGGCAGGCCGAAGAGGATGACGCCGCCCAGGCCGAGCCCCGCGAGGCGAGCGGCCTCGTCCGCGACGAGGTCGGGCGAGAGTCGCGACTGCCCGGGCATCGAAGCGATCGGCTCCCGCACGCCAGAGCCCGGCCGAACGAAGATCGGCGCCACGAGCATCGCTGGATCGAGGCGTGTCTCCCGGACGAGTGCCCGAATGGCCGCCGTCCGCCGGAGCCGGCGCGGTCGGATCCGGAGCGAAGCCGGTACGCTCGGGGCGGACCCTGGGGGAGCCTCGAGGTCGAGCGTCATTGGATCTCCTTCGTTGGCCTGGCCAGGGCGTGGGCCGTGGCGGTCGCAAGCGCGGTTGCCTCCGTTGTCTCGGACACCGCGAGGACCGAAAAGCCGGCAGCGCGCGCAGCAGCAGCCGTGCCCGGCCCGATGCATACCGACGGGATCGACGCGACGTCGAGCGATTCGGCTTGTGCGATGGCCACGAGGCCCCGGACCGTCGAACCGCTCGTGAACACGACGGCATCGATCGGTCCGCTGGCCATCGCCCGGCGGAGCAGCGTCCGCGAAGCCTCCGGCGCCTCGCATGTGCGGTAGGCGATGACGTCGTCGACGAATGCGCCGCGGGCGCGCAACGCGGCCGCGAGATCTCCATCGGCGAGGTCGCCGCGAACGATCAGGACCCGATCGCCGACCGCGACCGGTAGCTCGACGGCCATCGCGGTGACGCTGCTGTGGCTCGGTTGGAGAGCGACCGCGATACCCGCCTGTTCGAGGACGGCCCGGGTGGCCGAGCCGATCGCCGCCCATCGCGGCGTCTCGAGCAGCGTCGAGGTGCGCTCCGCGGCCTTGAGGATCGCCCGCGCGCCGTTCCCGCTCGTGATGACCACCCAGGCATAAGCGTGGAGGTGGTGCGTTGCGGCATCAAGCTCGCCGCCGGGTGGTTCGAACTCGACCGCGATCGTCGGCACCGGGACGGGATCGAGGGCCGCGTGGCGCAGCGCCGACACGAGCGCGGCCGACTGCTCAGCCGCCCGCGTGACGAGGACCCGGCGACCCGTCGAACGGGACGTGTCCGGCGCGACGAGCGCCGCGGCGAGCTCGCGGGCCAGATTCTGGCCGTCCGTGACAGGACCACGGCGGCAGGCGAGGGCGATCCCGGAACCACCCGCGTCGGCGTAGCCGCCGAGGAGGTCGAGCTCGTCGCCGACGATGGTGGCAAGAGCGCCGATCGGGGCCCGGCAGCCCCCTCCGGATGCGCTGAGGAACGCCCGCTCCGCCTCGACCGCCAGACGCGTGCGTCGATTGTCGATCGCAGCGACCGATGCCAGCATCCGGGAGTCGTCGCGTCGAACCTGGACAGCAATCGCGCCCTGGCCGGGTGCGGGCGGTACGATCTCGGGCTCGATGCGCTCGGCGATCCGGAGGCTGAGCCCGAGCCGGTCCATTCCCGCGCACGCCAGCACGAGCGCGTCGGTCTGGCCGGCATCGAGCCGGCGGAGGCGGGTATCGACGTTGCCATGGAGGGGATGGACCACGAGGTCCGGTCGCCGGGCGAGCAGGAAACCGGTCCGCCGCGGACTGTCGGTCCCGACGCGGGTGCCGGGCGGCAGGTCGTCGAGCCGTCGCTCCACGGCGTCCATCCGAACGACGAGCGCGTCGCGAGGGTCCGCCCGCGGCAGATAGGCGCCGATCCGAAGCCGCGGACTTTCGTCGGTCGGCACGTCCTTCGCGCTGTGGACCGCGACGTCGACATGGCCGGCGAGCAGCGCTCTCTCGATCGCGGCGACGAAGGCGCCCTCGCCCCAGGCCGTGTCCGGTGCTCGGCGGTCGCCCTCGGTCTCCACGACGACGATCCGGCCGGTCCGGCCAGCTCGCCCGAGTGCCCGGTGGACCAAGCCGGCCTGAATCAGCGCCAGCGCGCTGCCCCGCGATCCGATCGCGATCTCCTGGCCGTTCACAGCGCGAAGATGTCGCGGACGGCACGCTCGCTCCGACCGTCGACATCCCGGCCCAGACGCTCGAGAGGCTCACGAAGCAGTCGCGTGGCGAGATGCCGGGTCATCCCCTCGATCACGTGGCGGGCCTCTGGCTCGAGGTTGGGCAGCCGCCGCCAGAGCGCCGCGAGCTCAGCCTCGCGTTCACGATCCGCCCGCCTGATCAACGCCTCGGCTGCGGCGCCCCCAGCGCGGCCCTGCAGCCAGTCGAGAAACTCCGCAGCCGCGTGGTCGACCAGTGCCTCGAACCGGGCGACCGAGCCACCCGGGAGTATCGCCGACCCGTCGTAGGCAAGCGCCAGTGCATCAGCAGAGACAAAGCGCGGACCGAGCGCAGCGACGGCCGCCTCGGGCACGGCCGTCGGCAGCGACAGGTCGACGACGACCGTCCTGCTCGCAGCGAGTGCGGCGATCGTATCCGCGCCGATCGGCCAGCGGCCGCCGAGGGCCACGACGACACCTGCGAACGCGCCAGTCCGTATCCCGGGATCGAATGGCTCAATCCGAGCGCCGGTCGTGGCCGCAAGGGATTGGGCGCCTTTGCCAGAACGGTTGGCGATCGAGACCGAGGCCCCGGCGGCGATCGCCGCTCTCGCGGCCAGGCGTCCCATCCGGCCGGCGCCGACGACGAGGACGTTGCGACCGCGGAGCGCGCCCGTCTGATGCTCGATCGCAGCGAGGGCGACGTCCGCGAGCGAGCGCGGCGGCCCCTGGAGCCAGGACCGTGCGCGGCGCCCTGCCCGCAGCGCGATCGCGAAGAGTCTCTCGAGTGTCGGGTCGAGAACGCCGGCGGCGCGGGCCGCTTCCACCGACTCCCGGAGCTGGTGGAGGACCTGATCCTCGCCGAGGACGACGGAGTCGCGCCCGACCGCGACGGTGATCGCGTGGCGGACCGCCGGCTCGCCGATGAGAGCCCTGCCGCCGGCCGGAAGCGAGACGGCGAGGATCATCCTGGCAGGGTCCTCCTCGCCGATGAAGTAGGCCTCCACGCGGTGGCAGGTCTCGAACACGAGGGCTTTCCCGGAGGGCCCGTCCCGTAATCGAGTTGCGAACCGCTCGCGCTCGACCGCCGGAACGTCGCGGGCGTGGGTGACGAGTGCCCCGACGGCGCCCCTTGCGGCCTGGCTCACGCCCGTCGATCCTTGTCGACCACAGACGTGAGTGGAATCCCGCGCCGACGCGAATTGGACTGGAGGCCGTGCCCCGTCATCGTGGCCACGAGCAGTCGATCCATCGCCCGTTCGGCGGTCTCGAGGAGATCGGTCGTCTCAGCGGTGTCGAACCCGCGCCTCCTCGCGGCGACTGCGAGCTCATGATGGAACGGCGCGCGGAAACGGAGGAAACCCTCGACAGTCTGGCTGAGCGAGAGGCCAAGCGTCGTCGCCGCGCGGCCATAGTCGGCGGCGGTGGCCGACGCGGCTTTGAGGTGGAGGGCGGCAGTATCTTCCTGGGTCGCATCCAGGTGCTGAAGAAGGCTTGCGGCGAGGACCTGGCCCCGCTCCCGGAAGAGAACTCGCTGGTCCTCGCTGAGCATGAGGACCCAAGGCAGTTCCGGGGCCGCATCCCGGCTCGCCCGACGGTACGTCCGCGCGATCCGGCTCGGCGTGAGCCCGGCGCCACCAATCGACGGTCGCCGTGATCGATCCGCTGGCAGCAGACGCTCGAGCGCCGCCCGCGAGAACCGGCGATGGCCACCGGGCGTCGTGAATACTCGTAGCCGGCCGGCATCGCTCCAGCGGCGCAGTGTGGCTGGCGAGACGCCAAGAACGCGGCTGGCCTCGGACAGGCCTACCCAGTCCGGATCACGGGAAGCCAAGCGACTCACAATCTACTCAAATCTATCAGAACATCGCCGACTCGCTCACTGTACCACGGCGACTCCTTCGCCCGAACGTTGTACCGGAGGGTACAGTGACGGTCAGTGAGAGGAGGAACAGGACATGGTCCCGAAGGTCGTTCACCCGGACGGCGCGCACCAGATCAGGCTCTACGACGTCATGTTCCGTTATGGCATCGGGTCCGCCGAAAGCGACGGCAGCCTGTCGATGCTCGAGGTGACGATCCCCCCGCGGACGCTGATCAAGCCACACACGCACACCCGCGAGGACGAATACTCGTTGGTCCTCTCGGGGACCGTCGGTGCGCGACTCGGCGAAGCGACGGTCGAGGAGATCCCCTCCGGCAGCTGGCTGGTCAAGCCGCGTTCTGTACCCCACGCGATGTGGAACATCACCGACGAGCCGGTTCGCATCCTCGAGGTGGTCCTCCCAGGCGGGCTCGAACGCTACTTCGAGCAGATCGCGCCGGTGCTGACCGAGCACGGGCCGGACTGGACGGAACGCTACGACGCCCTCGCCGCGGAATTTGGCCTCACCATTCTCGACGACTGGACGGACGAGCTCACGGCGAGGTACGGCATCACGCTCTGACCGGGTCCATGTCCGGGCCGTCAGCGTCGCAGCACTGCGGTCCGGAGGCGCCCTTGCCTCTGCGGCCATCCGCTCGTCGCACGGGCTGATCTACGAGTGGAGACCGGACGCCTCCGGCGAGGCGTCAGGCTCCCGTGGCCGCTGCCTGGGCCGACACGGGCAGCGACAGTCCTGCCGGCATCTCGGGGCGCGCGTCGCCGATCGCGAGTACGTCCACAAACGCAGCTATCAATAGTGTCAGCCCCGTGCGCGAATCGGGCGCGGGTCCAGCCCCGTGCGCGCATCAGGCGCGAATCTTCAACAATCGCGCGTGGTTCAGGCCGAAATGCTGCAGCCGACGTCGTCTCAGCGATGGTCCACGAGAGACCTGTCAGGGGTGTGCGCCTCAGGCGAGCAGGCGCCGAGCGGATAGCCGTGGCCACGCCGCGAGCGCCGGCCCGAGACTCCGATCAGACCCCGGCGGCCTCCCGTACCGCATGGATGGCCTGCCTGGCTTCGGCGGCTCCCTGGGCGACACGGTTGACCGCATCGTCGACGTCCTGACGCCCGAACACGACCGCCTCGGCGCGGCCATAGGCGGCGAGCAAGAGCCGAACGAGCCGCGCCGGCTCGCTGGGTACATAACCGAGCAGCGCGAGCGTCTTCTCGACCTGGATCGCGTGCTCGCGGATGTGGGAGGCCCAGCGACCGAACCGGAAGTCGAGCTTGACCGGGAAGCCGGACCAGCGCGCCGGAATGGCGAGTCGATCGTCTGGCAAGCCGGCGAGGCGTTCCGCGCTCAGGTCGAGGATGGCATCCAGCCTCGCCCGCAGCTCGTCGATGCTTCCCGCCGCTTCGGTCGTAGCCTCATCGGGCAGCGCGTCCCAGAACGATTCGGGAGCGAAGACCAGTCTGTCAGGGTCCGTCGCGTCCGGCCCGTGCGCCTGCACCCAGGCATTGCCCCAGGCGTAGCCGCGCTGGCTCGCGACGATGTGGCCCATGACGAGCCGGAGCGACCATTCATCCCCGCCCGGGTCGGCGTCCAGCAATGAGTCATCAAGCGGCAGCAACAGGCCGTGCAGATCCCATCGAGCGGCGGTTGCCGGACCCACGATACGCGCCGCGCGCCGGTCGTGGGGGTCCGCCGGAGCCGCCGTCGATCGGGCCTCGATCTCGGCCTGTTCGAGCGCTTCCGCGGCTCGGTAGGCGCTGTATCGGATCTCGGTTTCGCCGCGACCGATCCAGGCCCATGGTTGCGCGAGCGCGGACTCGGGGATGGCGAGCAGGTCGCGCGCTGCCGCGATGAGATCAATCCGGGCACTCGCGAGCGCTGGGGCCAGCGGTCGTGCGAGTGACGGATCCGTGAACTGCAAGAGCGGGGCGTCGAGCGTCTCGTTGGTCATGTCGCGAGAGTAGTGGTTTGCGGCGCCTCGTGCCGATTGACCCGGCTCAGAAGGCGTCGCCTCCCGTTGCCGTCGACTGCACGCTCAGGTGGATCGGTTGCCTGGTCAGACCCGTGCGCCTCAACGGCGCAAAGCGGCGCAAGCGCCTCAAAGGCGCAAGTGGCGCGGCCGAGCTACCTACGGCGGCTCCACCGGCGCCGTGAGGAGAGCGGCCGGCGGCGGCCCGGCGGCTGCCTGGGCCACACCAAAGGCGCCGGCCGACGTCGCGACTGCGAGCAGGCCGAGCAGCGCCGCGATGAGAGTGCCGCTGAAGGCTCGATTGACCTCCCACGTCGTCGTCCACCAGCGCCCCGGCGCAGTCAGGTCGATGCGCTCGGCCCGGGGCCGCCAGCCGGCCGTCGGATCGGGCGATCCCTTCGGCCGCGCCAGCCCGATCGCGAGCAGCCGCCCGTAGTAGGCGAGCGGAGCCAGGGTGGCCAGCAGGACCACCGTCGCCAGCGGGCCGTCCAGGGCCAGGGCGACCAGCGAGCTGCGCGCCTCGAACGCCGCCAGGCCGGGCACGCCGATACCGGCCAGCACGACCAACCCGAAGGCCACGGCCAGGAGCGGCGAGCGGACGACCCAGCCACGCAGCTCGGTGATCCGGCCGCGGCCGAAGACGACCCGGATGCCGCCCGCCCAGGCGGCGAACGCGCTGCGCGTGACGACCAGCGCCAGGATCCAGGTTCGGGCCGGACCCCACGCCTCCGGGTCGAGGGCAACCAGGGCCAGCAGGGCCACTCCCGCGTCGCCCACGATCGAATAGCCGACGACGTGCTCGAGGTCATCCTGGACCAGCGCGGCCAGGGCGGCCAGCACGATCGAGGCGACCGCCACGGTGAGGACAACCCCCCGCTCGATCCCGAGATCGACAAGCAGCGGCGCTACTGACGCATCGGTCCAGGCCAGGCCGACGATGGCGAACGGCGCGGCCGCCAGGACGGTGATGATCGGCAGGCCCGTCTCAGGCACGGCGTCGGTCAGGCGCGCCGCCCACAGGTGAAACGGGATCGCCCCGAACCGAACCGCCACGGCGAGGGCCACCGCGAGATAGGCCAGCCCGAAGACGACCGACTGGGCGTCCAGCTGGCCCAGGTCGCGGCCCAGCCAGGCGGTCGCCGCGATGGCCATCGTCGCGGCGATGACGACCGCGCGCAGCTCGTGGACGCCGACGGTCGCGCCGGCGCGGTCACCCGCCGGGCGGAGTGTCAGAACGACCCCAAGCAATCCGCCGATGGTCCCGGCGACGAAGGCCGCCCGTGGATCGGTCAGGCCAAGGGTCAGCGCGGCGCTGCCCAGCGTTGCCAGGGTCACCATCGGCACGTCCCGTCGGGTCTCCCCGGCCAGACCCGCGATCGCCAGGCCGAGGCCAACCATGGAACCGAGGATCAGGAAGAGTCGTAGATAGGCCGACGTCGCGATCCCGCTGGCCCCCATCACCAGGACCTCCGCCGGATCCACGCCGATCGCCGCAATCGTCGCGGCGAGCAGCCCAGCCACGCCGATCGCCGTCGAGGTGGGCCCGCCCTTGCGCGTCGCCAGGGCCCCGGCGGCGAAGCCGAAGGTGACAACCAGGTAGATCGTCAGGGTCATCGCGGTTCGGGTGGGCGCGCGTCGAGAAGTCGCGGCGCACGCCCACCGGGCGGCGAGGCGAGCCTGTATCCGGTTGCCCCATCGGTTCTCGCGGCTGCGGCGACGATGGCCACGGCGGCACCCAGGGCGCCGATCATCCCGGTGATCATGAGCTGTTCGAGCGGATCGGGCGCCCCGCCGAGGGCCGTCCTCACCAGGATCGCGCCGGCTGCCAGCAGCTGCAGGCCCAGGCCTACCCGCATGATGTCCCGGCCGTTCGCGATCGGGGCGATGGACAGTGCGGCGATGGCGAACCCGGCAGCCTGGGCGAGGGCCGGCCCGGCCGCCGGAGCGCCCAGTCCGTGGCTGCCGTAGCCGACCACCGCCGCGGCCGCGGCCACGAACAGATCGGACGGCCAGCCGAGCCTGGACCCGCCCGTCCGGGCATCGCTGCCGCGCGCGGCGATCCACAGGAGATAGCCGGCCAGGACCGCGCCAACGAGGCGCGCGGCGAGTCCCAGCGTATCGGCGATTGGTTCGGTGACGAACGGTCCGGCGACCAGGACGATGATCAGGCCGAGGACGGCCGCCCGGGCGTTTCGTGCGGACCCGGCGATGACGGCCCCGAGCACGACCGCGAGCGCGACCCCCACGAGGGCCGGGTTCACGGCAGCGCCCTCATGGACCGGTGGAGTCCAGCTCCGGATGGGTCGGCGTGGGGAGGATCCCGAAGACGTTCATCGGCCAGTAACGGAGCCACGCTCGGCCGATGATGTTGGCGGCCGGAACCGGTCCGAATGAACGCGAATCAGCCGAGTTGGCGCGGTGGTCGCCCATCAGGAAGAGTTCGTCCGCGGGCACCACCCAGCGGTCCTGCGCCGCGGTCGTGGGTTGGGGCGGCTCGCCCGGCGCGTCCGCGAACAGGTACGGCTCGTCGAGCGCCGTGCCGTTGACGCTGACCAGGCCGTCGCGGATCTCGATGGTGTCATTACCCACCCCAATGACCCGCTTGATGAACGGCGTCTGGTCGTCCGTGGCCCAGTCATCGGGCGGCGTGAAGACAACGATGTCGCCCCGTTTGTAGACATCGACGCGCGGCGTGAGCTTGTCAACCAGGACGTACTGATCGGGCTCCAGCGTGTGCTCCATTGACTGCTGCTGGACCTTGTACGGCTGAGCGACAAAATTCTGGATGACAAGGAAAATGATCAGCGTGAGAACGAGTGTCTCGACGATCTCGAAGAGACACCCGAGCATGGGTCGTCGGGTCACAAGAGGCGCAGTATCGCGCATATCCGCACCCGGCGACGAGTTTGACCCGCCTTCCAGCGCCTTGCTACACTCGCCGACGGCCTGCAAGGTCCCCCAGCGACCGCACCCAATCGGGGTGCCCCGCGCCCACCGGGCGGGATCGCGGGCATCAAAGCTGTCGAGGAGGACCGTAGAGACCCGATGGATGCGAGTGCGCTCCAGCTGATCATCCTGCCCGCAGGCATCATTGCCGTGCTGTTCGCGATCTACCTCGCGCGCGACGTCCTGTCCCGCGATACCGGGACCAAGGAAATGGAAGCCGTCGCCGGGATGATCTTCGAGGGCGCCGTCGCCTTCATCCGGCGGCAGTACACCACGATCGGGATCCTGGCCGTTGTCGGCTCGGTCGTGATCGGCGTCGTCATCGCCATCGTCGAGACCGCCGACGTAGCCGACGTGCCCGAACTCGCCGGTGCACCGATCGGCATCCGCACCGGGATCGCCTTCCTGGTCGGGGCGGCCTGCTCAATGGCGTCAGGCATCATTGGCATGTACATCAGCGTCAAGGCCAATGTCCGAACCGCATCGGCGGCCCGTCGCAGCCTGGTCGAAGCGGTCCAGGTCGCGATGCGCGGCGGAGCGGTGTCCGGCTTCCTCGTCGTGGCCCTGTCGCTGCTGGGGGTCTACGGCATCTTCGCGGCCTTCGGCGGGCTAGGCTCCGAGACCGTCGATCAGGCGCCCTTCCTGATCGTCGGCTTCGGCTTCGGCGCTTCGTTAGTTGCCCTGTTAGCCCAGCTCGGTGGCGGGATCTACACCAAGGCCGCCGACGTCGGGTCGGACCTCGTCGGCAAGGTCGAGGCGGGCATTCCCGAGGACGACCCTCGCAACCCCGCCGTCATCGCGGACTTGGTCGGCGACAACGTCGGCGACTGCGCGGGCCGCGGCGCCGACCTTTTCGAATCCACCGCCGCCGAGAACATCGGCGCCATGATCCTGGGCGCCGGCCTGTTCCCCATTTTCGGCTTCAAGGGCATCGTGTTCCCGCTGGTCGCGCGCGCGCTGGGACTGATCGGCGCCATCGTGGGCGTGCTGGTGGTCAAGACCGAGGAAGAAGGAGACCCCATGAAAGCCCTCAAC